>PLUZ01000164.1:11443-36928 GCA_003162995.1 Methylocapsa sp.
GTGTTCAAGCTCTCGCTCACGATCGCGATCGTCGCGGTGCCGGCAAAGCGCGAGGCGATACGCAACCGCATCTCTTCGCCTGGCTTATAATTTGACTTGTCGAGGCTGACATCGAGAAGGTCCGGGGCTTGCGCGCTGGCACCGCCCGACCAGCCGCTCTCGAAGGCAAGACTCGTCGGCAGATCGCCACTGTCGCCGCTTGCAAGATCGAGCCGGTATTGGCCAAGTCCGACGATCGTTGAAATTTTGGCTGGCGCATCAAGACCAATATCGATCTTTCCTTCGGCGACGCGTTTCGAGGATTTCACACGCTCGAAATTCCAGCGGCCGTCGGCCCGATACCATTGGTAATCGTTGCTTACCCTGTAAAGCGACCAGGCAACGCCCTTGCGCGCGGCACGGGCGCCGTCAGCGCCCACGGCAATGACATCGAAATTCGCTGCCGCGCCATCGGTCAAAGCGGTAAAATTCTTCTTGACGCCGATGAGACCGCCTTTCGGCAAGATCGGCAGAACGAGCGAGCGCTCGACGGCACGGCCACCCGGCTCGCCGGCGCGCAGAATGATCTTGGCTTCGAGGGGGCGGGCTGCCGTGACATTGGGAATGGATGCTAGAATTTTTGCGGCACCCTTGGCATCGGTCGTCGCAACATCCTCGATCTGATTGCTGATCTTGTCGAAAGATTCATCTTGCAGCCCGGCCGCATAACCTTTGAGGGCAGGCAAGGACGCTTGATCGGCGGCATTGATCTCGACATCGCCGGTAATATCGAGATTTGTACCCGGCGCGCCGTAGAGATAACGCGCAAGCGCTGCGACTTCGACAGCCTCGCCAAAGCGCGCCGCCACCGTCTGCGGCGTCAAGGTCAATTCGAGGCGTTCCGGCACATAGTCTTCGACGAGGAAGCTCGTCTGCCCAACAGGGGCTGCCTTCGGGTCCGCAAAGGCCTCGACGCGCCAGGTTCCCGTCGCAATGCCGGGGAGCAACGCCAGCGCAAGGCTGCGGCCGCCATCCCCCTGATCCTCGGTCAGGACCCGCTTATATTCGACGCCATCGGGACGTTTGACAACGAGTGTGAGCGGCGCGGAAGCCACACCCGTGCCCTGCCCATCGCGGAGTAGAGCAGTGATGAAAACCGTCTCACCCGAACGGTACACGCCGCGCTCGGTATAGACGAGGGCGTCGAGCGCCGCGGGTGCCGCGCGGCCTTTGACACCCCGGTCGGTGAGGTCGAAAGACGTCGCCTCGAGATCGAGGAAACCATAATCGCCCTTGCCGTCCGCGGCGACGGCAAGACTCGGCGCCACACCTCCGGTGCCTCTCGCAAATCCTGGATCGAAATGAATATGACCCGCATCGTCCGTGCGCCGCGATGTTAATATCTCATTGTCGCGCGCGATGAGGCGCACCTCGACACCAGCAAGCGGCGCAGCACTTGCGAGCGAGCGCAAGAACACATGAATGCCGTCCTTGCCGGTGAAAGCGGTGAGGCCAAGATCCGAGACGATGAACCATTGCGTCGCCCGCGTCCCGTAGCTTTCGTCGTCGTCGTCAGCGGCGGCCGCGTCGCCGGCCGGCCTCGCGGCCATGACATAGACGCCGGGTTCGAGCTGGCCAGCCGCCTCCATGACAGGGAAAGAGGTCGTGACTTCGGCATTAAGCTCTGGGTTGACATCGAGCGTGCCGGACCAAATTTTCTTACCGTCGGTCTCGATCAATTGCTTGATCCGGTAGGGCGAAAGCTGACTCAGAAAATCGTCGGAGTGAACCATCGGCAAAAGATTGCGGTCGCCAATCCTGATGATGTCCACGGCGATTTTCCGCGTGTTGACGGAGACGACGGGAATGCCTTCCTGCCCCGTGCGGGGCAGCACATAATTCTTGCCGGTGAAATGCACGAGGGCCGAGCGGTCGCGGACATAGATGTCATAGTTCGCCTGTCTCAGCAGCGCTTCGTTGACAATTGAGGGCAGGCCTTCGCGGAGCACGATTTTGTAATGCTCGCCGTGCTTCAGGCCCTCGACGCAGAGCTGCTGGTCCTCGATCGAGAGCGCCGCATTGGCGAACCCCGAGACCGTCACGAATGGCGTGTAATCGACTCGCGCTGGAACAAGCTCTTCGGAAAATTGGAAGCACGCGCGGGGTGAGGCCGATTCATTGTCGATCTTGTAATCGAGAATGCGAAATCCGTGTTTTTCGCGCATGTCTGTGTAGACATTGCGCACCTGCGCGACTTCGGCGATGCCGAGGCTCGCGCGATAGGCGTCAAGGGCAGGGCGCCACATATCCCGCTTGGCAAAAATTTCACCAAGCCAAGCCAGCGCCTCCGCTTGCTCCGGCTTGGTGCCTGCCCGCTCATAAGCGATATAGGCGGCCGCCGTACCCGTGGCCTGAAGTTCATCGTCATTGCCCGCAGCAATCGCCGCGCGGGAATAGGCGATCCAGGCGCCAGAATCCTTCGGATTTGCCGCGATGATCGCGGCGGACAATTTCATTGCGGATTTGAAATCCCTACGGGCACTCGCTTGCGCCAAATCCTTGCGCAGTTGCGGGAGCGGGCGTGTGGCGAGTGGCCCCAGATCCTCGCCGATATTTTGTTCAAGCCGCGTCGCGTCGCTTTCCAGCTCCTCGCTCACAAAGCTTGGCCGCGCCTGAGCTTGGCCGAACCATAAAAGTAGCGTCATGCCTAAGGTAATGAAAATTGATTTGCGCATATCCAACCTCGCCGGTCAAAGAAGCTGAGGGCGCGCCATGCTAGCACAGCAGCTTTCGAATGGCATGCTATCGGCTGGAAAATATGCGGCTTACGACGAGTGGGTATTGGTCACGGAGCGTAAAATCTATGCGCCTTGGCCGGTTGCCAGTGCCCTCTCATGATCCAACGAGTGGTCTCTTCGCGCCGGTTGACGGTTCGCGGCCGTGGCCGCCGGTCTCTCTTGTGGAGAAAGACCGGCCAGCAGTCGAAAACCAGAATTACAGCTTCTTCAAATATTCAAGCAGCGCTTTCTTTTCTTCGTCTGGCAGTTGCGTACCGAAATCGTGACCACAGTGACTATTGCCGGAATTCCTGTCGTTGCAATCGGTCGTATTCAATGTGTAGTCAAATTTGGTCTGGTCGGCCGCCAGCCCAACATTCACCGTGTCGTAGGCCGGCCCAACCTTGAATGCGCTTACGCGCTTAGACGACGGCTTGAGCAGCTCATTCAGCGTCGGAACCGAGCCATTGTGCAGGTAAGGTGCGGCCGCCCAAATGCCTTCCAATACCCTGGCTTCATAAACATACTGCGTGGTCTTGACGTTCAAGTTGACGCTTGGACTCGGCAGGGCCGGCAAATGGAATGCGCCCTTCAAGTCCTGCATAGAAGGCGGCAGCTGGAACTGGTCGAGCTTTTGGGCCTGCGTTTCCTGCGAGGTTGCGGCGATCGGAACGTAACTCTGTATAATCGAGCCGAGAACAGACGTCGCGAGCACGTTGAACGCCAGATCGGTTTCCTTCAAGGGATCTGTAATGAATGGGATTTTCGCGCCCTGCAACACACCGGTCTGCACCTGCCAAGTCAAGACGTCGTATTCTCTTGTGTCGGTTCCGACATCTTGTAACGGCGTCGTCGCCCAGGTTTGAACATCGAAGAATCGAACTTCACCCGGCCGAACTCCATGGCACTCGCTACAACCGCCTTTCGCTGTCGGCCAATTATAAATTGCCTTTCCTTTTTCAGCCAACGCTTCATCAATCGGCCACGGCCATTTTGGCGCCCCGATCTGCTTCACCAATCCCTCTAGCGTGCCTAGTCCATCGAAATTGGCTGAGTTGTTGTTGAGGTAGTTGTATCCAAGAAGGTGCCACCATTCCTTCTTCGGTTCGAACACGCCGAATACACCGTACACTTCACCAAGGTTGCGCGACAGACCCAGAAGGTCGTTGCCATTGTCCGCAAAGCCTGGCCATTGCGTTTTGTCCTGCTTTGGCGCATTCCAGAGAAATGGATAACGCACGGGTGCATCCGCCCGCTTGATATTGTCGGCGATCAGATAGCTTGGGGGCTTTCCGAGATCGAGCCCCGTGAGACGGTTGAAGATCATGCCCACTGCGTCAAGCCGTCCGATCCCCCATGGTGCCTCTGGCAGGCCCTTCGTAATCAGCGTGTCATAGCGATTAAACCACGCCTGCACATTTTCGCGGAGCGCCGCCACGTCACCAGGCTTTGGAGCAGGAACGCCAAGCACCGCGCGGGCGAAGGTCTGGAACGCCGTGTCGTCGTGCAGGATTCCTCGAACCGCCGCACGGAGGTCGACTAGGAAAGTCTGAAAATCCACGATAGCGGGGCCGCCATCAATCCTATACTCCTTGCCATCAGCGAAGATCTGCCGCGTGTGGCAGGCCGCACAAGTCATTCCGGCGAATTGGTTGCCTTGTGGTCCCGAGGCGGTAAAGCCCACCGGCAAACCGTTGCTGTTGGCGGGGTTTCGCAGATAACCGTAGCGGCTGAGACTGTCAGCCAAAAACGGCGCCCCATCGGACTGTTTGAGGGCTTCAAGCCACGAAAGTGGCATGATCCGCGAGCCCTGATCTTGCGTGTAAAAGTTAGCGCGCGTTGTTGGCTTCCAGTCGGATCCTTGTTCGACAAAAATTGGATCTGAATCCGCGGCTCGGATCGGAGCAGACGCTATAAAGGTCGCGGCGCTGAGTACGGCACCGCTTAGGAGCCCCGTTCTAAAAATGGACATGTCTTAATCCCTTTATCGAAAATATTTCGGTCTATCGCTCTCCGTTGATGCTCGCCGTGCTGGACTAATGGGGAATGATAATAATTCGCGTATCGCCCAGATTGATTGTCACGGAACCGCTTCCCCGGCTCTCTTTATTCTAGGGACACCGTGTGAATTTCATGTGATATTCCCGATCCGTGTTCAACATTCCCTGGAGGCTGGGAATGCCCAAACCTATCATCGGCCTAAAATGCTGACATCAGCCGTTTGTCTTAAGCCGTCATCCCACCATGACACATCTGCCGAGGTTGTGATTGACGGTTTGGACAGGCCTTGGCGCTAAGCCGCAAGATCGGCAACAACCGCGTCGAGCACGGGAAAGCCTTCCGCGCTCACGCGAAGGCGTCCGCGCGGCGTATATTCGACCATGCCATCGGCGATGAGCGATGCGACGCGGCCGGGATCGAGATCGCGCCCGGACATGGCCTCAAATTCGGCTGGCTCTATTCCTTCCGAAAGCCGCAAGCCCATCAGCAGAAATTCGTCGGCCTGCTCCTCGATGGACAAAACTTCGTCCTCGACCAGGGCATGGCCGTCGCTCTCGACCACGGTCAGCCACATTTCGGGATGCGATTCGGTGGCTTGCGCGCGGCGGCCGTTTGCCGACAAAATCCGGCCATGCGCGCCGGGACCGACGCCGATATATTCGCCGTAACGCCAATAGATGAGATTGTGCCGGCTCTCCGCGCCGGGCCGCGCATGGTTGGAGATTTCATAAGCGGGCAGGCCGGCTTGCGATGTAACTTCCTGCGTCACATCCCAAAGCGCGCGGGCAAGATCATTATCGGGAGGCACGAGCCTTCCCGCATCGCGCAAGCGCGCGAACATGGTGCCATATTCGATGGTGAGCTGATAGAGCGAGAGATGGTCGCGGGCGCGGGTGATCGCGTCTTTCAATTCCTGCCGCCAGCCCGCCACCGTTTGACCCGGCCGCGCATAAATCAGATCGAAGGAATAGCGCTCGAAGATCAAGGACGCGAGTTCCACCGCGCGCAGCGCTTCCGCCGCCGTGTGGCCGCGGCCGAGCGCTTTGAGATCGGCGTCATTGAGCGCTTGCACCCCGAGCGAGACACGATTGACGCCGGCCTGTTTGAACCCGCGAAACCGCTCCGCTTCGACGCTGGTCGGATTGGCTTCGAGCGTGATCTCCGCGCATTGCGCGACCGGCCAGAACCCCGCGATCGCATCGAGAATGGCGCCGACGGTCGAAGGCTTCATCAAGGATGGCGTGCCGCCGCCGAAAAAAATCGAGGAAACGGTGCGGCCTTGCGTCAACTCCGCGCGGTGCGCGAGCTCCGCTTTATAGGCCTCGACAAAGCGGTCATCGTCAACCGGCTTCGCGCGCACATGGCTGTTGAAATCGCAATAAGGACATTTGGAGAGGCAAAACGGCCAATGCACATAGACCCCGAAACCTGGATCTGGGCCAATCTTACTTCGCGGAGATATCTTCAATTTGCTCATGCCATCTCCTGCCCGTGGATCCTTCAACCTTGCATCAATTTCTCCCGGAAACCGGCCGCCTCTTTCTGGCAAGGATGCTCCAAGCATGATCCCGGGACGTTGCAGACTTCTGGCTGATTTGGAAAAGAAATTGCGAGAATTTCAACAAATCGAGACCATGAGCGATAGAATCTGAAGCAAAGCTTGCTGATTTTCTACCAGCATAATCCCTCGCGCGGTCAAAGTCGCGCCACATTCGAAGTCAAACTCCGTCTTCAACCTATCGTTTGCGGTTCAAATCACGAAGCGGTACCGGAAAGCGCAGATTCGCCGTGATTTGTTAAGAATACGTTCACTACGTTTCCATAGCTTGCATAGCGCCTGGACCAAAGAGTTTCCGGATTGGGCCCTCGCGGCAAGAGTAAAGGTGAGTATTGAGTTATCTTGCACCGCCGCCGGCGCCGGCTGCCGTTATCGTGACGAAGGATGTTGGCGGTTTCGTCACGGATTACGAGAATCAAACTGCGATCTACCGGGTATCGCAACGCGAAGTCAGATTGCATGAGTGCCGCTCGGCATGCACGCTGGCGCTGAGCCTGCCCAATGTTTGCGTCTATCCCGATAGCATCCTGAAATTTCATCTGGCCTACGATCCGCGCAATCATCAACCGAATGCGGACGTCTCGCAACAAATGTTCAATAGCTATCCCGCCGCCGTGCGGGCGAGGCTCGGAACCTTGACCCGCGAATACAAGGTGCTGCGCGGAAGCGAGCTGATCAGCCTCGGTATTAGGGATTGCAACGCGCCGAAGACGATCGAGCCGAAGCCCGCCGAGCCGCAGATCCTGGTCGCCTCGGCCGCCGCGCGGAAGCCGCCGCAGGCAGGCCAAGAACAGACCGGCCAAGCCAAGCCTCTCCTCGCGGGGCTTATGGACAAAATGCTGTCGGTCTTCGGCGCAAGCGAGGCGGCAAACGCCATGCCCGGCCGCGTGGCGATCGCGCAGTCCCGCCCGGCCCAAAAACGAGCTCCAGACCAGATTTTGGTGGCGGACATCCCTTTGCCGCCGCAACGGCCGCTTGAGCTCGCGCAACCCGCAGGCGCCGCCACGCAGGTGCCGCTTCAAGAACCAGGTCAAGAAACAGTTAGAGCGGCGGCCGAAGCCGATGGTCAAGCCGCAAGCGAGCTGGCGCTCGTCGAGATCACAGAAGCCGCCCCGTTGCCGCCACACAGACCCGCGAATGCTGTGCACCGGCTTGCCCGGTTTGCCTTGCCGAAGCTGATCACCGGCGCGCAGCCAATTCTCCCGCCCGATTTCAGCGCCTATGCGGATATGGACCGCTAAATCGCAAGATCTGGCCAATGCGCCTATCGGATGCCGGGTTTCCGGTCTNNTCGCCGCTTTGCTTATCGTCTGGCGCCATCTGACCTGGATCGGGCTTTCTGGCCAATCCAGCCCTGACGGCTCCGGTCCCGGCAGCGAGCCGGCGGCTCGGCTTGCGTTCGACGATCACCGTCCTTGCCGCCCCTTCGCGCCCGCTTGCGGTCACGATTTGGGTACTGTTGCGCGGCGGCGCCTGTTTCAACAGCTCGGCGCGCACGTCTTCCACCGGCAGATCCATCAGCGCTGCGGCGATTTCGGCCTGCTGTTGAAGCTCGTCGGTCAACCCCCGCGCTGCAATAATCGCTTCCTTGAGCGTCGGCGGATCGTGTCGCACGCGGCGCGTGCCATATTTCGTTTTCCAGACGGTTGCCATATTGGCTATTCCAGATGCCCGCGGCCCCCGCGACTTTGTGCATTGCAATAATATTTTGCATAGCACATGAAATCAAGGCCGCGTCTTGTCGCGCCGCCCAATCATGGTGAATGACGGTTATTGGACCGTCCGCCCGCCAAGGCAGGCCTGCGCGAAAATCTGAAACGCGCGGGCGCGATGCGACAAGCCGGGCGAACCATCCGTGGGAATGCCGTGCTTTTCCAGGCCCGTCATTTCGCCAAAGGTCCGCGCATAACCTTCCGGCAAAAAAATTGGATCGTAACCAAAGCCGAGTTTGCCGCGCGGCGGGAAAACGAGCTCGCCAAAGACCTTGCCTTCGAAGCTGTGCATGTCCCCGCCTGGGAAGGCGAGGGCAAGGGCGCAAGCGAAATGAGCCTTGAACGGCAGGCTAGCCTTCGCCGCGCGCAACGCTTGTTCGACTTTGGCCATGGCGGCGCCGAAATCCCGCGCAGGCCCCGCCCAACGCGCGGAATTGATGCCTGGAGCCCCATCGAGCGCCTCGACGCAAAGGCCTGAATCGTCGGCAAGCGCGGGGATGTTTGCGCGATCGGCAGCGGCGCGCGCCTTGATTTCCGCATTTGCGATGAAAGTTCCGCCGGTTTCTTCCGGCTCCGGCAGGCCGAGATCGGCCGCCGGAATCATTGTCACTCCATAGGGAGCAAGGAGGTCCCGCATCTCAGTGAGTTTGCCCGCATTATGCGTCGCGATCACAAGTTTACCGATAAGCTTCTGCGGCACGAAATCCCCTGAGTCTGGAAAGAGGTTGAAAGAATGGCCCCTGCCGTGGTGTGGCCTTACCAGAAACGACAAAGCGTATCGAGCCCAGCTCCCACGATGAAAAGTGAGCGGGGCTGTTGTATGATGCAGGATCGCTATTTGTCTCTCTGGCTAAGCCTCATTTGCATGCGCGGCTTCATTTTTGTCGTCTTTTTCTTTGCCATCCTAAGCAGTGTGCCGACGGTTTATGCCGAGCCGCTATGGCTGACGCTGCCTGCGACGCCGACCCTTCCTGCAGCGAAGCGCAGCGGTACCGCGCCGGTGAACGGTGTCAAGATTTGGTATGCCGAATTCGGCCAAGGCGATCCGGTGGTTCTGCTACACGGCGGGCTCGCCAACGCGAACTATTGGGGCGATCTGGTGCCGGTGCTGGCCAAGAGCCACCAGGTCATTGTCATGGACAGCCGTGGCCATGGGCGCAGCTCGCGCGATGGCAAGCCTTTCGGCTATGACCTTATGGCGTCCGACGTGCTCGGGCTCATGGATTTTTTGACGATTCCCAAGGCAGCCATCATCGGCTGGAGCGACGGGGCGATTGTCGGGCTCGACATCGCCATCGATCATCCTGACCGGATCACAAGGCTCTTTGCGTTTGCCGCGAACTCAAACCCCAGCGGGTTGAAGGATACCAGCCAAAGCCCCGTCTTTAACCGTTTCATTGCACGCGCAGGGAGGGAATATGAAGAGCTCTCCCCAACCCCGGACCGCTACAATTCCTTTCTCGATGAGATCACCAAAATGTGGGCGACGCAGCCGGACTTCACCGCCAAAAAGCTGCAAGCGATCAAAGTGCCGGTTTGGATCGTGGACGGCGACCACGACGAGGCGATCAAACGCGAGAATACCGAATTCATGGCAAAGGAGATTCCCGCCGCGAAACTGCTCATAGAGCCGGACGTCAGCCATTTTTCCTTCCTGCAGAATCCGCAGCAGTTCAACAGCGATGCGCTGCACTTCCTGAAGCAGGCAAAGGGTGAGTGACACACGCCCGTTCCGCCTCAGCCTCCTGCTCCAACTGGAAAATATGCCTTCGTACAGCGTCGAACCCCTCTTCGACGGTCTCACTGAAAAGCGGATCCTTCCGATCTTTCAATTTTGAGGCGATCTCCGCCCACTCCTGAGGCTGCAGAGCCCTAACCGCGGCCGGAAAGAAATCCCGCTCTTCCATGGCGATATGGCGCCGTTCGTGCTCGATGAAGTCGCGAACGATGCCGTGGACGGTTTCCCGCAGGACTTCCCGATCAGATAGTACACTCTCGACCGCCTGAGCCACTCGCTGCAAACGTTTGGCGCCGCTCCGGTGCTCGGCCGCGAGATCGCCAATATTTGCAGCCGCAGCGGGATCGCACGATTTCAGCTTCTCGAATACCATGTCCTCTTGGGGATGATGGTAGGCATTGGGATAGACCAGGAAATAGGCGATAATCGCGTGGATAACCTGGTAATCAGGCCGCTCTCCGCGATCAAAGACGCTTAACTCGCGCTCAAGAACCAGGAGCAGCTTTTCGATGTTGCGATGTTCTTGGCGTAAAGAATCAATGATCATTGGTTTGATTCTCCGCAGAAATAGTAATTTACCACCGGACCAGCTTCCCGGCATTGCGCAAGATCAAACAGGCACCCGCGCTGCAACATGATCGCGGCGGAAAGCGGACGGCGGGTCCGAACCCCGGCGCGGCGGTTGTCGAGCTGTCCCGCTCGTGAAGCAAGCTTCGCGGCGGCGATCATCATCTGCCTCAGATCGTTACGCGATCGCGCCTTTTTGCAACTCCACAAGCTTTGTGATTCCTGTTTTGGCAAGCGCGATCAAATCGTGCAGCTGAGCATCAGTGAAGACCGCCGCTTCCGCCGTCGCCTGCACCTCGACCAGTGAGCCCTCGCCGGTCATGACGAAATTCGCGTCGGTTTCGGCGGCCGAATCCTCTTCGTAATCAAGGTCGAGCACCGCTTCACCATTCGAAATGCCGCAGGAAATCGCCGCGACATGGTCGCGCAAGGGATGATCCTTGATGATCGAGCGGCCGCGCATCCACTTCAAGCAATCATGCAAGGCGACCCAGGCCCCCGTGATCGCGGCGGTTCTTGTGCCGCCATCGGCTTGCAGAACATCGCAGTCAAGCGTGATCTGGCGTTCGCCCAAGGCCTGAAGATTGGTGACCGCGCGCAGACTGCGGCCGATCAAGCGCTGGATTTCGTGGGTTCGCCCGGATTGCTTGCCGGAAGTGACTTCGCGCCGCGTCCGCGTATGTGTCGCGCGCGGCAGCATGGCATATTCGGCGGTGATCCAGCCGCGTCCCTGACCGCGCAGCCAGGGTGGCGGCTTGTCTTCGAGCGAAGCCGTGCACAGCACATGGGTTTGCCCGAATTTGACGAGGCAGGAGCCTTCGGCATAGCGCGCGACATTGCGTTCGAGCGAAACTGGCCGCAACTCGCCGGCGGCGCGCTTAGAAGGGCGCATGACTCTCCCCGTTTGTTTTAAGGCTCGCTTCTAGAGGCTCGGCCCGCATTGTGCAACCGGAGCTGCCACGGCTCAAGAGCCGGAGCGGCGGCCAATGTTTGAGGATGCACTGGTGCTTCGATAAACGCTTAGCTAGGCCGCACGAGCTTCGGCACAGCAACGGTCAGAACCGAAGCCGCGGCCACAGCCCCCAGGATAGCTCCGAAAACATGGGTCCAGTCGCCCGGCCTCATTGCGCCACAATAAATGATCGCGAGGAATAATGGCAGGTCCAGGAAATGGGTGACGCGGCCCAATAATGTCCGAGCTTCCTCGCGATCCCGATCGGTGAGCCCTCCAGTTTTGTGCGCCTGGCGGGAACGCCGCAGGGTTCGCCTGAATTGTACGCGAGTGACTGTGTTGCCCTCTATGAACTCGAACAGGAATAAGCCCCACATGCCGGCAAGCCAGGGTTCGCTAAGGAACCCGAGCCCGAGCTCGAAAACCAAGAAAAGTCCCGACGCCCCAACGAGTACCGCCCCCGGCACCACCAGGGCGTCGTAGAAGGTCGCGGTGTACCAAGCCGCCTCGGCGAACGCGGTGACATTGGTGGTCCGGTAGGCCCGAAGCTCCGATATGAAGACTGCAAGCAGGCCACCTCCCAGGCTGATAAAGCCGGTGATGTGAACAAACCTCAGCAGGAGATAGCTATCCATCGACGTCCCCTCAGTTGCGGGATTGCCCAAGCCCTGGTTTCAGGACGGCGAGGATGCTGCCGAGGAACATGGCCAACCGGAGGAAATGCGGTGCCTCGGCTATCTTGTACATGGGTGTCTTATCCTGAGTTCGCGGTGTCCGCTTCAATCCCGGACCGGAGAGCCAGAAGAACATTTGCCGCCGCTTCCACCATCGATGCGTCGAAGCCAGCTGTGATGCGATTGGCCCACGCGACCTGCCTCCGGGTAATCTCGTCGAGCGCCTGCCGCCCCCTCTGCGTAAGACCCGCGAGTTTGGCGCGCCGATGATTGGGATTGTCCGCGAAGGCGACAAACCCGCCAGCGGCAAGTTCGTTGGCGACCCGCTGAACCGCCTGCCGGCTTAGCCCCATGTTGCGGGAAATCTGTGCCACGGGCAGCGGGCCTTCATCGATGGCCCCCAGCACCTGCCATCGCGCGCTGGTCAGGCCGAGATCTTGCGTGAGGCGATCACCCGCCGCCAGCAGACATCCGTTGAACCGGAACGCCTCAAGGATCAGGCGCGTAAAGGCCTCGCCCGATGGCGTGCGCTGATTTGGCTTGGGCCGATTGGAAACATCCGCGTTTCGAAGCATAGCAACATACTGTTATATAGACAGTATGTTGTCAACTTGTGTGCGCCATTCCTTGAACATCGCGCCCGGCCCCGGATGCCCGAGGTGGGTCAAAACTAGTCTTGTGGGGAAACTCGCCGTCAAATTGAAATCCGGCCGCCGCCGTTAATGCCCCTCAAAGGACATCAGCGTGCGGACCGGCACGCCGAGCGCCTTGATCTTCTGGGCGCCGCCGAGATCAGGGAGATCGATCACGAAACAAGCCGCCACCACATCGGCACCGATTTTTTTCAAAAGCCCGACAGCGCCCACGGCGGTGCCGCCAGTGGCGATGAGATCGTCGACGAGGATGACCCGTTCACCCGGAACCACAGCGTCATCGTGGACTTCCATCTCGTCCAATCCATATTCAAGCGAATAGGCGATCGACACTTTGGTGTGCGGCAGCTTGCCTTTTTTGCGGATCGGCACGAACCCCGCCGAAAGCTGATGCGCCACCGCGCCCCCTAAGATAAACCCCCGCGCTTCCATCCCGGCAACCTTGTCGATCTTGGTTCCGGCCCAGGGCTGCACCAATTCATCGATCGCGCGGCGAAATGCCCGCGCGTCGCCAAGCAGCGTCGTGATGTCCCGGAACAGGATGCCCGGCTTCGGATAATTAGGAATCGTGCGGATGATGTTTTTGAGATAATCCGTCATGAAGGATTGGCCCGTTGCAAAATCGCCTCCAATTTTTTCACGAGCACGGGATCGCGCGCCGGGGGCGCGGTCAATATGGCATTGTCGAGCGCCTTGTCGGACCCGGCCGGACAGGCTTCATGCTCGGCGGGAAAGTCTCGCAAGAGGCGCGCCAAGAGTTTCGCCGCATTGCCGGCATTGGCTTCCACAACTCTTATGACCGAAGCGACATCGACATTGTCATGCGCCGGGTGCCAGCAATCGAAATCAGTGACCATGGCGATCGTCGCGTAGGAAATCTCCGCCTCGCGGGCGAGCTTGGCTTCGGGCATCGCGGTCATGCCGATGACATCGCAGCCATTGGCCTTATAGGCGAGCGATTCGGCGAGCGACGAAAATTGCGGGCCTTCGATGCAGATATACGTCCCATCCTTGACGAAGGCGATCTTTTCGGCCGCCGCGGCGGCGGCGATCCTTTGTTGCAGCAAGGGCGCGACCGGATGCGCCATTGAGACATGGGCGACGCAGCCATTGCCGAAAAACGAGCTTTGCCGCGAAAGTGTCCTGTCGATGAACTGATCGACGAGCACGAAAAGCCCCGGATACAGCTCCGGCTTGAACGAGCCGCAGGCGGAAACCGAAACGATGTCGGTCACTCCGGCGCGTTTCAGCGCATCGATATTAGCGCGATAGTTGATGCCCGACGGCGACAATTTATGGCCGCGCCCGTGGCGGGGCAGGAACACGGCTTCGGTCGTCCCGATCCGGCCGAAGTGAAGCGCGTCGGAAGCGTCACCCCAAGGCGTCGCGACCCATTCCTCTCTTATGTCCTCGAGCCCCGGCAGTTCATAGACGCCCGATCCACCAATGATGCCTACGATAGCTTTTGTCATGCCGGCTCCTGCTTCTTGAGCGCCACAGTTTTAACTGGCCCGGTGAGTCACGCAAGAAAAACGATACTTCCACGCCATCAATTTGCTGATGGCTCCTATCCGCCATGCCAGAGCTCTTTTTCCCATAGGGAGCCTTTGCTTCCTCTGTTGCCAGATCTCTTCGTCCGAAACAAAGAAAGACCCGTGCTCGCGCTCTTGTGATCGACCCGCAGGCGCATTTGGCGTAACGAAACGTCTTGACGCAGCGTATCTAGCATCAGAGTTTGAGGTGCAAGGAGATCCGCATGTTGATCCGCCGCCGGAAGGGCTGGGAAATTGCCGAAAGCCAAGCCACGCCAGAACATCTGTTTTTCAAGCGCCGCGATGTCCTCAAGGCGGCGGCCATCTTGCCGGCCTTGGCCGCTTTAGGTGTAGCCCCATCGCTCGCGGACGCGTTCGATGATCCCTCCCGCGCTCTCTACCCCGCCAAGCGCAACGAAAATTTCGTTCTCGATCGCGAAGTGACGCCCGAGCGGATCACGGCTCATTACAATAATTTTTATGAATTCGGCATGAGCAAGACCATAGCGGAGGCTGCGGAATCGCTCAAAACCCGGCCCTGGACTTTGAAAATCGACGGCTTGGTCGAAACCCCGCAAGACATCGCGATCGACGATCTCCTCAAAGCCATGCCCCTCGAGGAACGGCTCTACCGGCACCGTTGCGTCGAGACCTGGGCGATGGCGGTGCCTTGGACAGGGTTTCCTCTGGCGGCCTTGCTCGCCCGGGCAAAACCGCTTGGCTCCGCCAAATATGTCCGGATGGAAACTTTTTTGGACCGGACCACGGCGCCGGGGCAGCGGCAATTCTGGTATCCCTGGCCCTATGTCGAGGGCCTGACCATAGAGGAAGCGGGCAATGATCTCGCCTTTATGGTGACTGGCGCCTATGGGAAGCCGCTCGGCAAAAGCTATGGCGCGCCGCTGCGTCTCGCGGTGCCTTGGAAATATGGATTCAAATCCATCAAGTCGATCACCCGCGTGTCTCTGGTGGCGGAACGTCCCACATCCTTCTGGGAACATTTGCAAGCCTCGGAATATGGCTTTTGGGCCAATGTCAATCCGGCCGTGCCGCATCCCCGCTGGAGCCAGGCGACGGAAGAGGTGCTGGGCACGTCGGGCCGGCGGCCGACCCAGATTTACAATGGCTATGGCGAGTTCGTCGCCGGTCTTTACACGAGCATGGAAAAAGAACCGCTTTTCATGTGAAATCTACTGTCCAAAAAATTGATAGGTCGCGGAATAGGGAACCCGCACGGTCTCGCCCGTGCGGGCCGTGTCACAGCCGCCAGCGGGCTCAGCGCCGCCATCCGTATCGACCCGGCGAATAATAGTCACAGCATCAAGTGCTCCCGTGCCTTGATGCGATTTGACCTTGAGCAGTAGCCAAGGAATGGAGCCCTGTTTCGGCGAGGGTTGTTTGGCGGACACTTCGCCCGTCACCGACGAGCCGTCGTTGAGCTTCCATGCCGGTCCCTTAAAATGGGTGCCCGCCTGCTTGCCATCCGCATTGAAAAGCACGGCCTCCGGTGCGTCAAAGACCCAGGCGAAATTTTGCTCCTTCAGTGCTTCGTCTTTCGGCTTGCACACATAAATCTGGACACCGTCCGCACGGAACTCGAACAATTTCCGCGCCCCGGAAGGAGGCGCCGACGCGTCCTGCGCCATCGCGGACCCGAATAACGCGCTTAGCAGCATGGCGGCATAAATCTGTCTCACGCTCACATCTCCCTAGGGGCAGCAGTAAGTCAAAGTAAACATAGCGTAAGCTTTACAATAATACAACCAATCCAAAGTCGATTGATGAAGAGATTTTGAGGTGCCGTGCCGACGACGTGAACGGCCTGGGTTGCGCTTGATATATTCATAGTATAGCTTACGCCTGCAGGGTTCATATTTCATTGCCTAAAATGACAGTGGCCCGGTCCCGGGAGACCGCGCGGTCTCCCATGCGAATTTGGAGGAAACAGATGATCAAAAAATGGGTTTTGGTTGCCTTTGGTGTCGCGCTTTGTTCGCCCGCCGTTGCAGATGGTTACGGGTGCGGGATCCCCACGGCGATTGTTAACAAAATTCAGACTCAACTCGGGTCTGTCGTGCTGTTGAACAATGGCGGTATTTTTGGTGTTGGCGGCGTTTTAGCTAACCCGGGGAAGACTAACCTCATGTGGTCCGCTGTAGTGGACCGTTATGGCAAGCTCTGCTCAGTCGTCAAATACGGCGATGCATGGCCAGGCAGCCGCGCCATCGCGATCGCCAAGGCCAACACGGCCAACGCTTTCAGTAATAACGTCTTGGCCCTATCCACCGCCAACCTTTATGCGGCCACGCAGCCGGGAGGCTCGCTATACGGCCTCAACAATTCCAACCCATTCAATCCGGAGTTCCTTGCGCCAGGCTCGGGTGCGAACCAGTTCGCGGGGGGCATTATCACCTTCGGCGGCGGCGTTGCACTCTATCAAGGCGGCCAAGTCATCGGAGGTTTGGGCGTCAGCGGCGATAGCGCGTGCGCCGATCATGCAATCGCCTATCGCATGCGCAAGGCGGCCAATCTCGGTCTCGACGCAATTCCCGCTGGTGTAGGCCCCGGTGGCACCGACAACATCAGTTATGCTCCATTGGGCCAGTCACCGACCGGGTTCCAGCACCCGCATTGTTTCCCAGACGATATCACCCCCTAAGCCCGACTAGCGCTGAGCAAGGTTGCATTGTCGACGATGCAACCTTGCTTGGGCCAACAGGTCCGCGCCGCTTTGCAAAACCGGGCGCCGATCACGAACCGGGGCAAACTTAAAATTCGCGGCTGATCCGGCCAGCTAACGCAAAAGGCTGCGGACTCGCGGGCGTCGCGCCGGGCGCCGGCAGAGATAGGGTCACAAGCTGGTTATTCTTCTCGAGTGTCATTGTCCGCGAATCGACCGAACGCAAATACCAACCCATGGCCGCTTCGCCGACATGGAGACGAATAAAGCTTTTCGTCGTCTGGTTGAGAATGAGCGCGAGATTTTGCGGATTGCCGATCGCGGTGCCCACGAGTGTTAAAGGAGGCCGCTCCGGTTCGGCGGGCGGCGGCGGAGCCTCGGCAACCGGCATGGGGGGCGGCGCCAATGGCGCGGGGGCCGCCGGCGGGCGGCGCGACGCGGAAAACAGCGGCCGTTCCTGCGTGACGGAAAGTGAGCTAACGGGGATTCCCCACAGCGGGTTGCCGCCCGGCGGGGGCTGCCGCAAATCCGGATTTTTGGCGGCGGTCAGATGTTGTTCCGTGATTTGGCTGGCCGAATCCGCGACATTCCCTCGCAGGTTTACACCGGCAGGTTCCTGGCCCAGGGCTCCGTTCACGGAAAAAGAGGTCATTGCCGCGATCACATAAGCGCAACGCCTGATCATTTGATCACCTGCCATTGCCCCGACACATCGATTTGCACGCGCATCCGGGGCGAGTCCAATCCAGAACCTATTTTGCCCGCCGATTGTGGCATTTGTACCACGAGCTGATCGATAAATAAGAACGGCATTCCCGTTTCTATATCGTAAAGCAATTGCTGCAAATTACTCTGTTCGATCTCGAGATTAGCCGAAAGGCTTACATAGCCTTGCTTGGTCTCGGAGCCTTGCAAATCGACCTGCGAGGACAGCACATTGCCGCCGGCATCGTTGACCGCAGCAACTACCCGCTGCTGCAGCGCGGCACCGGCAATTGTCACGGTCCGCCCTTCAAGAAACGGCGAGCCGGACTTATCAAGGCCAGACGTTCCGGTCGCGGGTTTGCGGCCTTCGATCTGGTCGAGCAAATCGGCGGCGGCCGAATATTCCGCGTAATCTCCGGCGAGGCTTGCAAGTGCTAACCAGGTCACGACGGCAAACCCCAAAAGGAGCGCCATATAGCCCAGAAGCGGCACGGCATGCGCCCGCGTCAAAAGCTTTTGGATCGGATGCGCGCGAAGCGTCGGGATCATCATAGGCCTGGCGTGTAAACCGGCTCGATATGAGCCTCGATGTGAAAATGCTCGCTCTGCTCCGAGGCCGCTCGCGTTGTTGGAGCAAAAAAAGTCGCCCGGCTAAAATGCGAGGTTTGTTCAATGAGGCGGATCAAGGCCGGAGCATCCTTAGTTACACCAACGATTTGCATCTTATCGCCAAGGATTCTGAGCTCGGTCAGATAGGTATTATCCGGCAGAACCTGCGATAAGGCTTCGATGACAATGACACTCGATGGCGTTTCATGTTTGCGCCGTTCCAGACTTCGCGCCGCCTCGCTTGTCCCGCCGTGCCCATGCTGGAGCACGGCGCGGCGCTCCTCGATGCGGCGCGTAAGATCATCACGTTGCGTCTCGATCGCGCTGCCAACGATGGCATTCGCCGCGAGCGCCACGGAGGCAAGCGCGCCGCCGCCGGCAACGAGCCCGATCAGAATGCGCCGGATCTGGCGCAAGTCGGTTGCCTGTCCCGCCTGTTGCTCGCATATCTTGATGGCCGCAATATCCGGCTGCGGCTGCTGCAGAGCGGCCGATATGGTGACCGTATCGGCGCCGAGAGCCGTGATCGCACTGATGAAAGGCGCGATCAGTGTCCGCGCCGTCGCGGCAATCGTGACTTCTATCCGGTCATTGGCGGCGTCGATCGAAGGATGCCAGCCGAATGCGGCCTCCGCCGCACTCCACGGCGTCAGTCGATCGATCTGAGAGCGCACAATTCCTTCTATGAAATCGAGAGCACGGCGCGGCAATTCGAGTGGCCGGAATATGAAACGATTGGGTTGCAACACGAGTTCGACTTGCGCGCCGCGCACGATGTCCCCGAGTTTTTCCGCGACGGCGGGATCGACGCGGCCGCCGGCGATATGAATCTTCTGGCCGGGCAAGTCCAGAAATTCTCTTTGCGAGGTCCCTCGCAGCGCGAAAGCGCCATCATGCTCTTCGACGAGTTGGAAATGCGGCCTTGTGCGCAAGGATTCACGGCCCGCAAGAATTGTCGCCGCCACACGGTCGACCCAGCGGGAACACGCTTCGACAAGGGTGCGATAGGAAATCATTTCATCTCCGTTCGGGGTCTGCGTTCAGACGGGACCGTCAAAGTCGTCGCTCCATGCGAGAACGTAGTAAGGGTCCTGGCCAGTCTCCATGATGAGAATGACGACATCGGCGTTCACCTTCCGGCCCGTGCCGAGGGTGATGTGAACGGCGGCGCGTGCCGTCTTGCGTCCTCCAACCGTGACGCTCGCACGCGCTTCCCCAAGCAGGCTCAAGACCGCCTGCGGATTTTGCGGATCGCGCCGCTTGAGAATATCGGCGACCGTGCTCGGATTCATACGCGGCAAGGCCGCGATGACCTCGGGCGCGGCCTCGTTGATATCGATCTCCGCTTTGCCATTGAAAACCGTCACAAAGGGAAGAGCGGCGTCCACGAGCGCCGCCGGCAATCCCCGCACGAGCCGCAATTCGGCGGCGCTTTGGAAAGGCGCCTGCCGCGGCCTATAAACCAAACCCGCATCCTTGTAGGCGTCGGCTTCAGGATTTGCGCCTCCTGGAGGCGGCTTTGTCCGCCAGGCGACGATATGATCCGCAAAAGAATCCGCATCATTGGGCTTTGCTCCGAGCGCCGCAAGCAAGCCGGAGAGCAATGGCTTGGGTGCCATGTTGAGATCGATGCGCGCCCCCTCGGAATGGAATTCCACGCCAATATCCGATCCGCCAATTTGGAAGTTGAAAGCGCCCGAACTTGGGCGCGTGTTGTCGTCGAAACCAATCAGCCGGTAGGCGGTGAGTTCGAGCCCGGCGGTAACCAGGGCTTCGGTCTGGAGCCTATGGTCGTAAGCCCGTGCGGATATCGCAGTGTTGGCGATATAGACCGCGTAGACGGATGCGAGCGCCGCGAGGGCGGCGAGAATCCACAGGACCGCGACAAGGATAAAGCCATCGGCGTCTGACGCTGCTTTAAGCTCTGGCCGGCGCATGAATGGGAACACTCTCATTGGCCGTTGCAACCGGCCGCCGTACCCTGCACACATTCGGCCGGCGCGTTCACACTTATCCCGGTGGCCGTCGAAATCGGCAAGATTTCGTTGGTCAAACTATTGCGGACGATCACACGGATCGCATCTGGCAATTTCTTATCATCCTGCCATGTATCTTGCCAGACGCGGTCGTGGCCCGCGAAGGCGAAGGAAACCCGAAACGGCGGGCGCACCAGCACGATCGGATTGGTGAATTCTACCGCGCCGGTGTCCACGGCCTGGGCCGTGACCAGCGCAAATGGCGCCCGGGCGCGGGCTAGCACGCGGCCCCGCGCGTCGTCGTCTTCACTCAGCCGCACGATTTCGAGTCCGGCCGCCGCGTTTGGGCCAATCGCGGATCGCACGAAGGTGACAGACGTGTCCGTCCCTTCAAAGAAAGTTTTTGCGTCGCCGCCGCCCAGCGACACATATTCCGCCGCTGCGAGATCAGCGGCGATCCGGTCGATGCCAAGACCGAGCAGATCAGCGCTCTGCACGCGATCAAAGCCCGTCTTCCAGTTCGCCATCCAATGACCCGTGATCGTGGAAAGCATCGCGAGGAGCACACCCATCAGGGCGACGGCGACAAGGGCTTCGAGAAGAGAGAACCCGCTCTCCCCGGACGCCATGCTTGGAACAAGGACGCGCCGGTTTTTCATTGCGCGCCGGTTCCTTTCACGAGACGGATGGTTTCGAGTTGGAGCAGCGCTCCCGACGGCGAGTGCACCGTCACGAGAATCGTTTGAGGCGTCCAGATTTTGGCCGCGCGCGGATTGACCGCATCGCTCGGAAACGGTCCGATATCGACGGACCAAGCTTGGCCATCCAAATCACCGGAGAGTGTGCCGGTCGCAAGGCTCGCGCGATTGGGAAGGCCAGTCTCCACCGCGCGCATTGTTTCGACGAGCGCAATATGCTGCGCGATCCTTCCGGACCCGCGAAGATTTCCCGCCATGAGCGAGCCGATGGCAGCCAAGCAGATCGCCGCGACGGCAAGCGTCACGAGGATCTCGATAAGCGTAAATCCCGCGCTCCGGTCCAGGTCTTCCCCGGCAGGCTGCCGCTCAAAGGGTGTTGGCTGGAACAACCTCTACTCCCCCCGTCAGCCAAGTGATGCGGATTTCGAAGCCGGCGCCAGGCCGCGACAGGAAAATCGTGCCGCCGCAGGACATGCCTGACGGAAGAAACTCGATTGCCGCCCCGCTGGCATGGCCCCCACATTGATTGGCGAGGATCGCATTGAAGGTGACATCCGCCGGCAATTGCACCACGCGCCCGCTCGCGCCGGAGCGGATCGTCCCTGATAACTGGCTGAGTTCGGTTTGGACTGTGGAGCCGTTCCGGACCGCCGCGTTGCGATCGCTCTTAAGCAAGGCCGCCGTCTTCAGCGCGTAGGCCTCAAGCGCCGTGCGCGAGGTTGCGCGTGGAATCGCCGGCAAGACGATGGCCGCGAGCATGGCGATGACAGCAAGGACACAAATCGTTTCGAGCAAGGTAAAACCGCTCTCGGCAGGGCGCTCCGTCATCGCAGCTCCCAGCTCTTGATGTCGGCGGCGTTGCCGGTTCCCCCTTCCTGGCCGTCGGAACCGAGCGAGATAATTTCATAGGGGCTACGCTCACCCGGCGAACGATACTTATAAGGATGTCCCCAAGGATCGTTCGGCACCGCGTTGTTCTTCAAATAGGGTCCATTCCACCCGCTTGCTCCCCCCGGCCGTTGCACCAAAGCGACAAGACCTTCGGAGGTCGACGGATAGCGTCCGAGATCGAGATAAAAAAGATCGAGCGAACTGGCGAAGCTCTGGATCTGGATCGTCGCGGCCTTCACCTTGGATTCGCTGAGGTAATTCAGAACCCGAGGGCCGACGAGACCCATGATGAGACCGATGATCGTGATCACCACCAAGATCTCGACCAAGGTAAAGCCGTCTTCCCGCCCGCCACGGGTGGTGTCCGCCTTGTGGCCGGAGGCTTCCCCCAAACCGCGCTCAATGGTTTCCTCCCGCCGCCGGATTCCGCGGGGGTATAGCGTGCAAAACTTCATGACGATGGGTTCCTATTCATCCGNNATCCGACGATATGTTTATCCAACGACTTGGCTGACCGACATGAGAGCGGTCATGACCGAAACGATCAGACCGCCGACAATGATGCTGATGCCGATGATCGCCGCAGGACCGGCTATTCCCACCAGCTTGTCGAGACTGCGTTGAAGTTTAGCTTCGTAAAACTCTGCAATTCGTTGTGCAAGCATGGGCAATTGACCCGAGTCTTCGCCAAGACGCAAAGTGCGAATAGCCATCGGCGGAAGCGCCTCCGTTTTCGCGAGTGCGTCGGAAAGCTTGCCGCCGTGACGGACGAGATCGACCGTTCCACTCCAAGCGGCGGAGCGGCCGGTCGTTGCCATCAAATCGGCAAGGATCCGCAACGTCGTCGCCAGCGGGACGCCGCTCGCGAGGAGGACACCGAGATTGCGACAAAAGACGGTCGTTCGATGAAACTCTAAAACCCGGCCGACGAAAGGCAAATGCGCGAGCGCGCCCATGATCGCGCCGCGCACCTTGGGGCGGCGCAAGAAAAACCAGCCGCCGCCGATGAGAAGGGTGAGGGCCACCGCGAGGGCCGTGGTGTGGTCCCGCAGAAACTCCGAAAGCGAGAGGAAACCGGCCAAGATCGGATCAAGTTTGGTATTGAAATCGCGCAACACCGCGCCAAACTGCGGCAGCACGAAAGTGAGAAAAAACAGCAGCACCGCACTTGCCGCGGCTAAGACGAAGGCTGGATAGCGCAAGGCGTCAGTGAAGCGCCGGCGAAGCGCATCGGCCCGGACCCGTTCGGCGCCAAGCACCTCCAATATATTGACCAGCGTGCCGGAACTCTCCCCAACCCGCGCGAGCTCGACATACATCGGGGGAAACAAAGCCGGATGGTGGGCCAGCGCATCGGCGAAACTTTCGCCGGAGAGAATGGCGGCGGTGAGCTTGGCAACCGTCGGCCGCAACCGGCCGATATCCGCGTCGGCGGCCAATAATTCGAGGGCATCATTGATGCGGGCGCCCGTTTGCAAAAGCAGCGCAAGATCGCCGGTGAAAATCGTCACGTCCTCGGGACGCGGAAGC
Organism: Methylocapsa sp.; assembly: GCA_003162995.1. GTDB lineage: Bacteria > Pseudomonadota > Alphaproteobacteria > Rhizobiales > Beijerinckiaceae > Methylocapsa. The sequence goes on from PLUZ01000164.1 coordinate 34,676, forward strand.
GATAGAAGTGTGAAGTTCCAGCTCAGTCCGCCGGTTCCGCCCTCATCGCGGACAGTTTCGATCGGAATGAGGCCGAGATACTCCACCCGCTCGGCGACTTCCACGGCGGTGTTCGCCGAGATCGACCCGCTCACCACTTCTCCATTGGGGGTCAAAGCCCGGTAGCGGAAAGTCATCATGGCTCAGCGCACGGTCGTGACGCGCAGAACTTCGGCGGCGGAGGTAATGCCCGCGCGGCATTTCGCGACAGCATCCTCGACCATTGTCGTCATCCCGGCGCGCCTTGCGGCGAGGTCGATCGCCCGGCCATCCGCGTCCGGCCGGACAAGCTCATAGACCTCGTCCTTCAATTCAAGCATTTCAAAGACGCCGCAGCGGCCGCGATAGCCGACGCCGCCGCAGCGCTCGCAGCCCACCGGTTCATAAACGCAATCGTCCGCCCGGAAACCGAGCATATCATAGCGGGGATCGGCGGCAATATCGGCACTGTTGAGGATGCGTTTTTTCTTGCAACGGTCACACAGGATGCGGACCAGACGCTGCGCGATCACCGCCCGCAAGGTTGACTTGAGCAAGAAACCCTCGACACCGAGATCGAGCAAACGTGGCACTGCCGCCGCCGCGGTTTCGGTGTGCAAGGTGGTCAGCACAAGATGGCCGGTGAGCGCGGCGTGAATGGCGATACTGGCGGTCTCGGGGTCGCGCACTTCACCCACCATGATGACATCCGGATCCTGGCGGACGAAAGCCCGCATCGCGGCGGCGAAAGTAAGGCCGATCGAGGGTTTCACTTGCGACTGATTCACCCCCTGAATTTCATATTCGACCGGATCCTCGACGGTCAGAATTTTCCGCGAAGGATCGTTGAGAAGCGAGAGCATGGTCGCGAGGGTCGTCGTCTTGCCGCTGCCGGTTGGCCCGGTCACGATGATCAAGCCATGCGGCAGCGCAAGCAGCTGGCGCATGGTTTTCTCATCCTTAGCCAACAAACCGAGTTTCGCGAGTTCAAGCAACCCGCGATCGCGCGGCAAGAGGCGGATCACAGCCGACTCGCCATGTTGGCTCGGCATGGTGGCGACGCGAATATCGATTTCCGAGCGCGCCACCTTAAGTCTCGCCGCGCCGTCCTGCGGCAAGCGGCGTTCGGCGATGTTGAGTCCCGCCAGAATCTTGATCCGGGAAATCAAAGCTTGCGGCAAAGCATTGGCCGGCGCGGCCACGGCGCGGAGCAAGCCATCGACCCGCATGCGAACTACGAGACCGTTCCGGAACGGTTCGATATGAATATCGCTGGCCCGCAGCTCCATGGCTTTTTCGAGCATGTCATTGACCGCGCGCACGACCGGAGCGCCGCTCGCGAGATCGCGCAGACTTTCAATGTCGTCATCGGCGCGGGCACCCGCCGCTCCACTCTCCGTGGTTGCCATCTCCTCGCCGCCAAGCTGCTCGCCGAGAACGGTCGCAATATCCTCGAAGGAGGCGACCTCGACCGCCACGGCGGCGCCAAGCACGATTTCGGCGGCGTGGACGGCAGCGGTATCGCTCGGGTCTGCGACGGCAAGCCGAAAGTGGCCCTTCGGACATTCGAAGGGAAAGACGGCGGTGTCGCGCAAGAAGCGCGGCGAAAAGCGGGCGGCCAAAGACGTCGCGGCGACGAGCTGCGGCAAAGTGAGCCGTTTCAAGCCATAAAAATGGGCCACCTCATCGGCGAACCCATTTGCCGTGAGTTCCGTCGTTTCCCAAAGCTTGCGAAGGGATCGATCCGCGCTGGCGTGGTGAGAGGAAACAGACTCAAATTCACTGGCCGGAAGCAGATTTTTGTGTGCCAAATATTTTGCGAAGTCTTCAATGGCAATTTGATTCATTCGCGCATCTCTAGACCCATGAAACCATTCACGATCATTCACGCTGGCATTCCAGACGTGCATTCCAGGCCGGGAGAGACCCTGAACCCTTCGATGTGAAGCGTCCCAGCCTAGCCTCACCGCTGCCGCGACGATACGACGTTGCTGCGGTCCTTTCCAGCCATTTTGGCAAGAACATTCCGGTAACGATCAAGCTTTGAAATCCGCAGCCCTCCTCGCTTGACCGGGACGTCACCTCGCTCACTGATAGCACGANNTCCTCGCTTGACCGGGACGTCATGAGTTCTTCATCGTAAATGATTGCTATCGTCATCGTGGACAAGAAATGGTTTCCCTACGCCGATCGCACAGCTTTATCTCGCTTTAATGTTCACCTTTCGTTTTTGAC
>PLUZ01000426.1 GCA_003162995.1 Methylocapsa sp.
GAACCATTCAAATGGATATTCTCAATTCTTCGATTTTCAGTAACTCATTGAAAACATTGAATCGGATGTCTCACGCCAAAATGCCAACCGACAACCATCGATCTTGAGTTAGACCTCATCGAGATTCCAGATGGCGTGGGGCTTTGACCTTCGTCTGCGCAGGTCCGCTGCGACCATCCGCCCGAAATGGTTCACCCGACGGCGAACGGTCTCATAAAACACCAAGAGCCCACGCTCAGCCAGCAAATCCTCGACGTCGCGGAAGCTCAAAGTGAACCGGACATCAGGCCAGATTGCCTGTTGGATGATTTCGGGAGGGAAGCGGTAGCCGCGACAGCGTATCTTAGTCATCATCAATAGTTACGGCTGAAGGTCACTGACGGAAAGCCCAATGGCGCAGGGACAATGCCCCTTGGCCGTGTTAACGATGAGTGGCGATTGGAAGTCCCCCGCCAAGGAGATTTGGGAAATCTTGCTGCGCGGACCGAGCTCTTCTGAATAACGCGAAGGCATCGTCATTTGGCTGCGGCCGTAGGACGGTAGGCGGTCAGCCGCTCGACCGCTAAAATGGTGATGCCCATGGCCACGAAGAAGGCACGCGCATGCGTCTCGGTCATCGCGACGAATGCGAGAATGATCAGTAGCGGACCGACAATCCGCTCAACCCATTGGTGTAGCGCGATCGGGATTACTTTGGTGACGCCGGCTGGGAAGTCGGTCAGGAGCGTCATCAATAGATGAATGCCTGCGAGCGCGTAGGACAGCGCTGCGGGCCAGCCTGAAAGCCCGATAATTGCAGGAGCCACTGCGAAGATCACGACGGCAAGATAGTCGATTGCACCATGGACGGTAAGGGAGATTGGCTTCATGTCTGCACGCCCGGCCTGAAATATCGCCGGAGACGCTAGACGACCTGGCATTATCTGTCTGTTAGATGGATGACACTCCCTTTGGACCCGTATCCAACGACTCTGCCATTAGGGAGAGTGCACTGTCATTCACGCAAATCATGTCGCGAGTGTAGTTTAAGAGGCCGCGCTTGCGAAGGCCACTGAGGATTGAGCTCACGACCGGACGGGAAGCGCCCACAATGTCGGCGATGTCCTGCTGGGTAAGCCTGATCTCCAGCGAGAATCCATGCGGGCACCGCGCGCCGAAGCTGCCAGCGAGTTCCACCAGCGTTTCGATCACCCGCCGGTCGACGGATTGGCTCATCGCGCGCAGCAACCGCCGCTCAGCCGATCGTTTTGATCTGGCCAAGTATTCGGCGACGAAGACCGCCAAACGGGGACTGACTTCCATGGCAGCGCGCAGTTCGTGTGCGAGCACGCGTTGCACCACAACATCGCCAATTGCCTGCGCCGTTTCCTCGTGTTCCGATGGCAGTTGGCGGGTGGGAATCGCGCCCGCGATGTCGCCGTATTTCAACAGCTCGATCGTAATCTCCGTCCCTTCCTTGCAAATACGTGACGTTTTCACGAAGCCATCCAAAATAAGGAATAGCGTAGTAGCAGGCTCGCCCTGCGCATAGAGGGCTGTCCTGTCCGCGAGTGTTACGCGCTGGGCCGACCTGCACATCGACGCAATCAACGCGCTGATTGGCACGCCCGCGGCCCTCACTTCGGTGTCAAATACCCCGGCCATCTTTTTCCTATTTTCCGAAATTAGGCTGACTATGCAAGACGACACCCCTGATTGCGAATCCAACTCAGAGTCAACCTTTGCGGCCGTTGGTATTCAAGGTAGCCCATAGCTCATTAAACATGCGGAATTCCGAGTTATCGCTGCATCGATCCATGTACCTGTGCTCAAGGCGCTGCGCATTACCTTTTATCAAATAAGCTAAGTACGCAACAATACGTTAGGCGCGATTGATTTCATGGACGGCGACACCTTCTAACGGGTCGCTACCCACGGAATGGCCTCCGTCATTTTTCTCGAATGACGTAGCGCAGCTCCCGTTTCGATTCAGCCACGGCCGGGCCCGAAGATGATAGGGCGCAGCCATCGGTCGAGCGCGATCGGGCCCGGGCCTCGAGTCAGGATGAAAAGAAGCAGCGACGCCCAGGTGAGGTGCTCGATCCAATCCTCGGGATAGACAAACGCCTCGATGACAAAGGTCATGCCGAGCATCGGCAGTGTCGCCAGCCGCGTGGCAAGCCCTAGCACGAGCAGCACAGGGCAGGTCAATTCGACCGAAGCTGCGAGCGTCGCGACGAGTTCCGGTGGCAGCACCGGCACTTTGTACTCGTCGCGGAAAAGCACGATGGTGGTCTGCCAGCTCGCCAGTTTGGTGAGGCCGGAATTCCAAAACACCGCGGCGATGCTGATGCGGAACAGGAGCTGGAGGATCGCCAGTGGGAAGCGCTCGAGCCAGGCGAGCAGCGCAAGCAGGAGTTCCTGCCAGCGGGCGCGAGCGAAGGCGGAAACGGCATCGCGGGTCATTGGCGAGGTTCCCTTCCTGCATGGGGTTGAGCCGAGTTCACGGCGATGACGGCACCATCGAGAAAAAGCGCGGGCAAGGCGCGGCAGAGATCGAAGGCGGGGTCCGTGACAAGGGCCGCCTCGGTCGCACGTTCGAGCGTCTCGCCCCGTTGCACCGCCGAGCGAAACGCGAATGTCGTGCAATCGAGCGAGCGCATGACGATGTTAGCGTCCGCGCGGCTCACCTCGAGCCAGACGCCACCGGCGGCGAGATCGATCGTCGCTTCGGCCGCCGCTTCGGGCCGATTGGCGCGCCAGATGCGGTCAATCGGCCAGCGCGACGCAACAAAGCCGAAGGAGGGATGAAGCTGCAATGTTAGGCGCTGTGCGTCCTCCGCCGCGACATCGCCAAGCGTCATCGCGGCGATGGGATCGGCGTGGGCCGCGTTGGCGGCAACTTTCATCAGCCCCTCGAGCCGCGCCACATCGGCGAGATAGACGAGCTCGCGACACGGCGCGGAGGCCGCCAAGAAATCGGGAAAGCGCCCGCCATATTCGGCGAGCACCGCGCACTCCGGGGGATGGCGGCAAATGAACTCGTGCGCCGCATAGGCGAAGAACTGCTCCTCAACCAGCCGGCACACTGGCGGAAATGTTTCGCGCAACACCGCGGTCAGCGAGGCGACAATATTGTTGCGGTAGACCCCAAGCCGCTCTTCGGGCGCAAGGCCGTCAGCCGCGATGAGCGCACAAAATGTATCCGTATCCACCGTAAGGATCGCGCGGCGGAACTCCGTCTGTACCTCATGCAGCGCAAGCATCGCAGTCCACCGTAGCGGGGGCGGCGCGCTCGGCTTTCCACGCCTCGTCGAGGAGCTGAGTGAGCGGCGGCAGGTTGTTGTCCCATTCGACAAGACTTGGCACCAGGCCGAAACGCTTGAGGGCGCGGCAATAGAGATCCCAAACAGGCGGGGCGACGGGCGAGCCGTGATCGTCGATCACCAGGCTCTGGCTGCCACGCATGACACGGCTGTGCCCGGCGATATGGATCTCGCCCACCGCGGCGGCTGGAAGCGCCTCGAGATAGGCTTCAGCGTTGAGATCGAGATTGCCGCAGGTGACGAAAATGTTGTTGACATCACAGAGCAAGCCGCAGCCGGAGCGGCGCACCAGCTCGCCGAGAAAGTCAGGCTCCGGGATCGTCGAATGCCGGTAGCGCAGATAGCTCGCCGGGTTTTCGACGAGTAGGCGCCGGCCCAGCGCCGCCTGCGCCTTGGCGACGTTGGCCACGACGATATCGAGGCTCTCCTCGGTATAGGGCAGCGGCAGCAAGTCATTAAGATAGGCGTCCCCGGTGATGCTCCAGGAGAGATGCTCGGAGACGAGGAACGGCTCAGTGCGCGCGATGAGGGTCCGAAGCCGCCGGAGATGATCGTCCGCGAGCCCCTCGGCACTGCCGAGCGACAAGCCGACACCATGCAGGCTTAGAGGATACTCTTGGCGGATCGTGTCGAGCCGCAGCGGCGCGGGGCCGCCGCCGAGGTAATTCTCGGCATGCACTTCGAGCCAGCCGATAGCGGGGCGGGTGGCGATGATCTCGTCGAAATGCAGCGTGCGCATGCCGATCCCGATTGCTGCCGGGATCGCACGGGCGTCTTGTGCCTTGGGGATCATCGACCCACTCCGTTGCTTGGCAGCGCTTTGATGGAGCTTTCAGCTCGCTTGGGCAGTTTGATGCCCTACCGCAAGGCGGCGGACGTGCTCGCAGAATTTTTGCCGGTTAAATCGACGGAATCCCTTGTCACGGTTCTCCATCGCACCCTCAATCTCGGTAAGCGTCTCGATGAAAAGGCGCGAGATCGCGCTTGGTTCGAGCCACCTCAGGAGGAAGAACGCGACCAGATCGAGCTCGATCTGCCGAATGACCCCGAGCGAGAGTTCGTTGTCAGCATTGACACAGCTCACGTCAGAGGCGCCCCTGAGGCGGACGGAAGAACCTTCGAGATCGCGGTGGCTCGATGTGGCCGCGGACAACGCGGCTCGCGCCCCGGTCATTATTTCGTGACGGCGGACACCTCGAAGCAGGGATTGCGGCTTCGAACGCTCCAAGCGCTTCAGCGCGAGGGTTACACGGGCCGCGGCGAAATTACGGTATTGTCCGATGGCGCGGAGATTATGAAGCGGCTGCCACGCGGCTTGCCGCATCCAACCAAGCACATCGTCGATTGGTTCCACATCGCCATGAAAATCCAGCCACTGCAGCAAGTTGCCGATCATATCGTGCGCTGGCGTGACGAACGGACCAATGAAACGGTCATCCTGGATGAGGAGATTCGTGGCCTCAAATGGAAGCTGTGGCATGGGCAGGTCGATCGAGCGATGCAGCAACTTGAGGAAATGATCGCCGACATGGCTATGTTACGCGAACAAGGCGACCTGAGCGCCGGACGCATATGGCAGCTGGCCCAACCTCTCCTGACTTACATCCGTCTGAACAAGGACGCGATCGTCGATTACGGAGCTCGATATCGATCAGGACGCAGGATTGCCACAGCGCTCGCGGAGTCCGCGGTGAATTCGCTGCCTGCCCGCCGCATGGTCAAAAAGCAGCAG
>PLUZ01000563.1 GCA_003162995.1 Methylocapsa sp.
GGCGCGGCGGCAAGGGCCGCTCTGGCATGCAGACGCGCGACGAGGATTTCGTCGCCCGGCTGTTTGTCGCCTCGACCCATGCGCCCGTGCTGTTCTTTTCCTCGCGCGGCCAGGTCTATAAGGAAAAAGTCTGGCGGTTGCCTCTCTCCGCTCCGCAGGCGCGCGGCAAAGCACTGGTCAATTTGTTGCCGCTCACTGAAGGCGAGCGGATCACCACGATCATGCCTTTGCCCGAGGACGAGGCCGCGTGGGAGACCCTCGATGTCATGTTCGCAACCACTAGTGGCAGTGTCCGGCGCAACAAGCTTTCCGATTTCGCCCAGGTCAACCGCGCNNCTCTTGACGACCGCCAATGGTCAATGCATCCGCTTTTCCGTCACCGAGGTGCGGGTCTTCAAAGGCCGCGATTCCATGGGCGTGCGCGGCATTGCCCTCGGCAACGGCGATCGGGTGATCTCGCTTGCGATTTTGCGCCATACGGAAGCCGATAGCGGCGAGCGTCTCGCATATCTCAGGATGCGCCGCGCGGTTGCAGGCGATGTTTCGCCCGAGCCTAGCACGGAGACGATTGGCGAGGAGGCGGGGAGCGAGGAGGCACCCGTCGCGGCGAACCTAAGTTCGGACCGCTATGCGGCCATGTCGGCCACCGAGCAAATTATTTTGACCGTTTCCGCGAATGGCTACGGCAAAAGGACATCGTCCTACGAATACCGCATCACCGGACGCGGCGGCAAAGGCATTGTCGCGATGGCGGTCAACCAAAGAAATGGCCAGCTCGTGGCCTCCATGCCGGTCGAGGATGGCGACGAGATCATGCTCGTCACCAATGGCGGCCAATTGATCCGCTGTCCTGTCGATGGCATCAGGGTTGCCGGACGCGGAACCCAGGGCGTGATCGTCTTCGACACCGCCGAGGCCGAACAGGTCGTCGCCGTCGAACGGATTACCGAGGAGGATACGCCGCGCGGCGACGACGAGGAACCGCGGGGCGAGGGAGGGAGCGAAGACGGCAGCGCCTGACGACGACAAACATGCGCCTTAATGCGCAGGTAGCCGTGGCACGATGAGATAGGCTTGGGAGGGTGATTTGGAGTCTCTTGGGCAAGATGTCGGCATGGCGAAGACTCCGCGCTTAGGCGCGAGCCAGCGGACACACGCATTTAGACATAATGTGAAAAAACGCCTCGACGGTATCCGGGATCAGCTGCACGATCCGCTTCTGACGGTGCTGACGGCCCTGCTCCTCTTCCTGCTGTTCGTGGTTGTGCCGCTGCATGCCTCAGGCATCATCTCGGCGCAAGGCTATGGCACTTTACTTGTGCTCTTGCTCGCCAGCGCTGTCCTCGTCCAATCGCGGACGCTGCTGGTGATCATGGTCCTGCTCACGGCAATTGGCCTCGCCGCCGCGGCCGCCGTGCTCCGGTTCAAGCTGGCATCGAGCCTCCATCTCTATCTCGAGGCGGGCGCCTGCCTCACGATTGGCCTATTGCTTATCTTTGTGATTGCCCGCGCCGTCTTCGCGCCGGGGCGCGTCACCTACCATCGCGTCAACGGCGCCGTCTTGCTTTATCTGACGATCGGCTTGACGTTTGTGGCCCTCTTCACATTCGTCGATTTGCTCACGCAGCACGCATTTTCGGGCCTGTCGGTCGCCGATGATCAACCGCTCGCAAGCAATCTGATCTATTTCAGCTTCGTGACGCTGACCTCGACCGGCTATGGCGATATTGTGCCAATCCATCCCTTTGCCCGCAGCCTGTGCAATCTCGAAGGGATCATCGGGCAGCTCTACCCCGCCACTCTGCTGGCGCGGCTTGTCACCCTCGAACTCCAAGACCGCCGCCGGTAGATGTTTAGTTGAAGCGCGCGGCTTTGATTTTATAGGCGCCATCAAGCGCGCGCACGAACATCTCGTCGACTTGCGGATGGCGCATGGGATCGCCGGAGGTATCGGCCATGAGATTTTGCTCCGATACATAGGCGACATATTCGGTGTCGGCGTTTTCGGCAAAGAGATGATAGAAAGGCTGGTCCTTGCGCGGCCGGACTTCCACAGGGATCGACTGCCACCATTCCTCGGTATTCGCGAAGACTGGGTCCACGTCGTAGACGATACCCCGGAAAGGATATTTCCGGTGCTTGACGACCTGGCCTATGGCGAATTTCGCGATACGGGGTTTCATGTGAGGCAGCCGCCGCAACAATCACCCTAACCGGCGGCAACTGGGCTGCGCGGCTGGCGAGAAGACGGACCTTTCGGGTTACGGTGGTTAATCGCCGCCTCAATCGATGTCAACTTGAGGGAGGCTTCCTATCCCAAGTGCTACGGCCCCGAACGTTGCGTCAAGAGCCGCCTGCGATTAGGGCTGTGCATGGATATTACGTGTCAATTCTCGCGGTGGCGTTTTACATGCTTAAATATGCTCAATCCATAGAGCTGCTGACCAACGCCGAAATGGCCGAAGCCGACCGGCTGACCATCGCGGGAGGCACGCCCGGCTCCTTGCTGATGGAACAGGCCGGGGCGGCGGTTGCAAGCGAGGCCGCAAGGCTTGCCGCGCGCCATGGCCGCATCGCGGTTTTTTGCGGGCCGGGCAACAATGGCGGCGATGGCTTCGTCGCCGCGCGCCTGCTCGCGCGCCAAGGCTTTGCTATTGACCTTGGGCTGCTTGGGACGCGCGAAGGTTTGCGGGGCGACGCCGCGCTCGCCGCCCGGAGCTGGACAGGCGCTGTTCATGCGATCAAGGACGTTGATCTCGACGCCGCCGATCTCGCAATCGACGCGCTCTTCGGCGCCGGCCTTGCCCGCGCTCTCGATGGACCGGCCAAAGCTGCGGTTCTGCGACTCAATGCATGGACGCAGCTAACCAAAAGGCCAATCCTCGCTGTCGATGTTCCCTCCGGCATCGACGGCTCCAGCGGACAAATCCGTGGCGCCGCGATCAAGGCCACGCGCACCATCACATTCTTTCGCCGCAAGCCCGGCCATTTACTGCTGCCCGGCCGCACCCATTGCGGCAGCACGGTTGTCGCGGATATCGGAATTGATGCGAGCGTCCTCGCGGGAATCGCGCCCAAAACCTTCGCCAATGGTCCGGCTCTGTGGCGGGAAAGCTTCCAGGTTCCGCGTATCGACGGCCATAAATATTCGCGCGGTCATGCCTTGGTCGCCTCCGGCGGGCTTGCGCAAACGGGGGCGGCGCGACTCGCCGCACGCGGCGCCCTGCGCGCCGGCGCCGGGCTGGTGACGATCGCGACGCCACGCGAGGCNNGGTCTGCTTGCCGACCGCCGGAAAAATGCGCTCGTCATGGGGCCGGGGCTCGGCGTTGGGGAAAAAACTAAGGCACTCGTGCGGGCCGCGCTCACCGCCGATGCCCCGCCCGCCGAGCGGCGCCGTGCCATCGTCCTCGACGCCGACGCGCTCACCAGTTTCGAGGACGATGTGTGCTGTCTCGCGCGGCTGATCCGGCAATCCGGCAAGGATGTGGTGCTGACGCCGCATGATGGCGAATTCGCGCGCCTTTTCGGCCGTGCCGGCAAAAATGACGAGAACCAATGGGCGGGTCTTTACCCGGCGGATCAAACCTTGCCTTCGCTCGTGGCGGCTTTGCAGTCGGATTCGAAACTCGACCGTACACGCGCCGCCGCCGCGTTGAGCGGAGCGGCCGTGATCTTGAAAGGCCCCGATACGGTGGCCGCGCATCCGCAAGGCTTGGCCAGCATAGCCGAGGATTTGCCGCCATGGCTCGCCACGGCTGGCTCTGGCGATGTCTTGGCGGGAATGACGGGCGGGCTTTTGGCGCAAGCCATGCCTCTCTTCGAAGCGGCCTCCGCCGCCGTCTGGCTGCACGGCGCCGCCGCCCGGCATTTTGGGCTGGGCCTCATTGCCGAGGACATCCCGGAAAATCTGCCGCCGGTCTTGCAAGCACTTTTTGCCGAGGGAATTTTGCAAGCCGATGGCAGCTAAAGCATAATCTTAAAAATTGCCGGCTTTCCGGATAAGACCATGCGACAAAACAAAGTNNGAGAGCCACCCCTTGCATCGTGACGTTCCCGCTGCCGGTGGTGTTGACCCACGAGATCGTCAAGGTTTGACCGGCAGACCCCGCATTGTAAGTGATCGCATAATAGGCTTCCTGCCCATGTGAGGTGTCGACAGTATCCCCAAGGCTAGTATCGACATAGGGCACTGCGCTACCATCGCTCAAAGTTGCGGTCAGCTGTCCCGCCGTGGTTTGGTAAAGACCGAGGTAAACGTAAACGACCT
>PLUZ01000199.1 GCA_003162995.1 Methylocapsa sp.
ACCCGACGACGTGAACGCACGATGCAAGGGTTCAAGATTATCCTGCTCGGCTCATTTTACCAGCATAACCTTCGCATCCCCCCGCCGCCGCAACAAATTGAGGGTGACATCGCTGCCATGCCGCTGGAGTTTAAGGTCGATGCGCGAATTGCCAAGACTCAAGTGGTTTATGGTCACATGATCCAGAAAGGCTGGCATCACAGGATCGCGGAACGACACCGCATTGGCTTCTTGACGCAGCTGCATGCCAAGACATGCTTCAAGAAAGGCAAAGGGCGCGGCCGAGGCCCAGGCTTGCGGCGCGCAAGCAACGGGATATGCCGTCGGGCCGCGGTGACGTTTGCGTATAAAGCCGCAATACAATTCCGGTAGACGGCGCAATTCCTGGTACGCCGCCGCTTCGAACATTGCGGAGAAGACCCGGGCCGCATGACTGGCGAGACCGTAACGCGCGTAGCCGAGCGCGATCATCGCATTGTCGTGCGGCCAGATCGAGCCGTTATGATAGGAAATCGGATTGAACCGCGCCTCGCCGCTCGCGACCGTTCCCCCAACCACTGAAGGAATCCGGGCCAAGCAATGTCTCGGCGACGCGCGCCGCGAGCCCTGGCGCCGCGATCCCGGTAAATAGCGCGTGGCCCGCATTCGACGTCCGGACCCGGCATGGATTCTTGTCGCCATCGAGCGCCAAGGCAAAGGTGCCGATATCCTCGCACCAAAAGGCCGCTGCGAAGTTCTTTTGCAGAGCTTGCGCCTCGCCGCGCAATTTGGTTTCTAATTCATACTCGCCCATATGATGCGCGAGTTTCGCGGCATGCGCCTTTGCGGCAAATACATAGCCTTGGACCTCACAAAGCGCGATAGGCCCACGCGCCAATGCACCATCGGCGTGAAAGATGGAATCGTAGGAGTCCTTCCAGCCTTGATTGACGAGACCCGTTTCAGTCTGCCGCGCGTATTCGACAAAGCCGTCCCCATCCGCGTCGCCAAATGTGTCAATCCATTGCAAAGCCGCCTTGATATTCTGCCAGATCGCGGCGATCGTTTTGATGTCCCCGGGCCGGCCGAAATACATGCCAGCTAGCATGATGTAGAGCGGCGTCGCATCGACGGTGCCGTAATAGAGTCCAAATGGAACTTCACCAAGGCGTGCCATTTCTCCGTTCCGGGTCTCATGCAGAATCTTGCCAGGTTGCGCGTCGGAGAGCGGATCGAAGGCTGTTGCCTGCATCGCGGCGAGAAATTTAAGAACCCCTTTGGCGACGGACGGATCAAGCCACAAAAGCAGCATGGCCGTGATGATCCCGTCGCGGCCAAACGCCGTGCTATACCAGGGAATTCCCGCATAGGGATAAATCCCATGGCGGGTCTGCGTCATCAGCATATAGAGATCGGCGGTGGACCGCCGGCAGACTTCATTGAAAAGCTCGTTCGAACTTTCGATCGTCGCGATGCCGGTTGCAGCGCCCCTGATGGCGCGCCGCCTCGCCCGGAAAGCATGTCCGAAAGAATCGCACTGCGGCTTGTTCCTGTCCTCGCAAAGAACCGACACGAAGAGCGACTGGCGGCCATTGGGAGCGAGCTCGAAGTCGAACGTCGCACGATTCGTCTCAAGAAGGGAAGGTGGCGGCCAGAACCGCAATTCCGTCTTGCGCTTTAAATTGTCGAGCCCCTCGTAATAGAATTCAACGCCGTCCTCGGTTACCCCCGATACGCAGGTGCCGCGCCGTTCGCGTGAGGATCCGCGAACCTCGAAAAGATCACGAAAATCGGCGCCAAACCCAATCTCGATGCGAAAATGCCGAGTGCTCTCGGCGTAATTGCGAAAACCGATCCTCTCATAGCAGACCGCCTGCCAAAGAAATTTGGTGCGCTCGATCGCAATCGTGTCGCGCGGCAGCGAAATGAGGCCATCTGCATGCACATCGGGATTGGCAAGATTGACCGAGAGAGCGGCATTGTCGTCGTCAACGACCGAGCTCAACAGCAACGGCCGTTTGCCCTCGAACCGAAGTCCATACCAAGACAAAAAGCGCGTATCGTTGAAATAAAGCCCTTCGGGTCCGCTGCCGATGACCCCAATGTCGCCGTAATCGTCAAAGACCGCAAACGCATCGCCATGTTTCAGGCTTCGCAGCCGCCGCTGGACGAGAGACCCTTGGACTTCGATATAATGCTCGGGGAGCTCTATCGCCGCGTCCATGACGCTCTCTGTGCGACGCACCGTCTCAAGAGGGTTGGCAACGATCTCAGTTCTCCGTGAAAGTGGAGTTCCAGATGCGAAGGGTAGCGGCTATGCCTATCGGCCGCCACACAAAAATGCCCTAGCGCGCGAGTTTCGCTTGTGGTCTCGCGATCTATCGCGTTAGCCCGCCGTGTTCAAGTCAAGGCCGGAATGTCGCATTGCCCCGCCATTTGTTCCCAAGCCGGTGGCAAGAGTTCGGGCGCGGCAGGGCAACGCCACGGGAAGCTTCATAACCTTCGTATTTGCCGAAGCGCGCGCCAAGAGCACACGATAGGCCGCGATATGGGAGGCCGCCATCCTCTCTGCGGTGAAACGCCGTTCGAACTCGGCGCGAACCTTTCGCCGGTCCATGTGGACCGCCTCTCCTGCAGCGCAAGCGGCGGCTTCGATGGAGTCGACGATCCGGCCGCTGACGCCGTCAGTAACAACTTCCGGCACGGAGCCGTTGGACCAAGCGATCACCGGCGTTCCAGCCGACATGGCTTCGATCATGACGAGCCCGAAAGGCTCCGGCCAATCGATCGGAAACAAAAGCGCACGTGCATTGCCGAGAAATTTGCTTTTTTGGGTTTCGCCGATTTCGCCGATGAATTCGATGAGGGGATGGTCAAGAAGCGGTTCGATCTCGGTCTTGAAATACGCAATATCGACGGCGTCCACTTTTGCCGCGAGTTTCAAGCGGATACCGGCTCGCTTAGCGATTTCTATCGCGCGGTCCGGGCGCTTTTCGGGCGAGATACGTCCGAGGAAAGCTAAATAGCTGCCGCCATTTGGGTTGAACGGACAGACGCTCGGCGGCAGGCCGTGCGGGATCATCGCAAGCCAATTGGCATCCGAAGGCATTGGACGGCGCTGCGCGTTTGAAATCGAGACCAGCGGCATTTCGGGATAGGCCTTATAGAGAGGCAACGCATCGGGGAGATCGAGGCGTCCATGCAGTGTCACCAGACATTTGTGCGCAAGATCGTGGAACAAGGCTTGCGGCAACAGGTCCAAATGAAAATGGATGATGTCAAAATCATCGGCGCGGCGCCTCACCTCGCGCAGCATCGCGAGGGTGCTGCCCAAATGATCGCGAACTCCGGCAAGTCTTAGGCTTTGTGGCGCGCAGACGACGAGCTCCGCCGTCGTCTCGGATTCCGCGCTGGCAAATAAAGCAACCCGGTGACCTTGCTTAACAAGCTCTTCCGCCAACCAGGACACAACTCGCTCGGTTCCGCCATAGAGCTTCGGGGGCACCGCTTCCGCGAGAGGTGCGACGAGCGCGATGCGCATTTGCTATCCTTTACGTCCTGAAGAGCTTCTAGTTTGGCAATGCTCCGAGTGCGCAAAGGTTCCCGAAGTTTTCATCGCGCATGTCGGTTCATGAAACCAAAGCTGCTTTTGTGCCCGGTCCTGGGGCAAGGACTATTGTAGTCGGTTCCGCTGAGAAGAGCGGAAGCAGTGGCATGTCACATTCGCCAAGTATAGGCGATTTTTGAGCCAATTTAGCTCGACCACGAGGGCCTTAAGGCATTGAAATACAGACATGCGGGCAGAGAGTGCCGCGCCCTATTGACAAGTAAACCCACGAACGTGACAAAGCCCTTGTGTTGTCGTGGTTGACCCGGCGGCAACTGGCGTTCCCAGGCTGTCCCTGTCGGAAATCAAATTCGAACATACTGATGGTGCAATCCGCCGAGATTTGGTGTCGGGAGAATGCTACCGACGACATTGTCACCTTCATCCGTTTTACTTGTCAAT
>PLUZ01000281.1 GCA_003162995.1 Methylocapsa sp.
ACGATCGCCGGCTTGGCATGCACCGGCCAATCACGCGGCGTGATTTCCTCGATGGCGTCGCGCTCGCCGCAGGCGCGGCAGCCTTCCGCGATGGCGTCGAACCGGCCTTTGCCCAAGCGCTCGCGTCTCCGCCAGCGTTGACGCGGCTCAGAGGCCAAACCGACACCGATTTCCAAGCCATGCATGCGATCCGCGACGGCACGTTCTGGGAGCGGGCCGGGCCCCCATCCGCCACCGGAGAGCACTATGATTTGATCGTCATTGCCGTGGGCATCAGCGGGCTTGCTTCTGCTTTTCTGTACCGACAACGGATGGGCTGTAAACTATAGCGCGACAGGTGGATCGTTCGCGGGCGCGGCAATTGATTGAGAGCCCGAATTACGTTACCAAATTGGTCGACGACATTTCCAAGAAAAATAAAGCCCACCGAATAAGGGGGCAAGTGAGTGTGGGGGCACTTTATGAGCAATCGGCCGGACTTACGAGTCAACTCTAAAGAGCCGTCGTCCTTCACAAATAAGTGGGTGAGCGAAGCTGTCCGAGAAACAGGGGGGGATTTTGGTTTGGTGGGCTTCCCCGCATGCGCACTTTACCAGTTCGAGCCGCTTATCAACACGCAGGAAGAGGGTTTGGCGATCGAAGACTTTCGCCCACCAGATTCACGCGAGCCCACGCAGCCGCCGGGAGCTTTGCCTGTGGCGCGATCTGGTTCGGCTGCCAGTGTGCTGTGGCGTTCGACGTTCACTATAGTCGTTATGGCCGCACTTACATTCTTTATCGTCGGCATGCCTTGGACGACCAAGACGTACAAGAGCGGAAGAGAATACAGTTCATTCTGGTCGCTCTCTTTGGAGCGAGCAATGGCCGAGCCTGCAATTCATAGAGATGCAAAGCTTTTCGTCAATGAGCAGACTCCGCAGCCGATGGACGAAGCTGTTCCGCTCGGCGTGTCGGTTCCTAATGCGGACGACGACACCATATTAATATTTACAGGTATCGTGAAAGGAACGACATTGTCGTCGGGCCGTCTATTAGGCGATCACAAATGGTGGCTCTTCGCGAGGGATCTCAGAAACGTCATGATCCGGCCGCCACCTCACTATGTCGGCGTCATGGACATTACTGTCGAATTGCGTCCCTCCGCTGAGACAGCCGTCGAAGATTACCGGATGTTGCGCTTCGAATGGGCGGAAGCAAAGGCCCCGGACCCTAAGGTAACAAATCAGGCGGACGTCTTGGAGTTTAACCTCCAAAGTCAACCGACTCATCAACTCGATCCCGAAGAGAACGCTGCATTGTTGAAACGCGGAAACGATTTGATCTCGAGTGGCGATGTTGCCGCGGCGCGAATGGTTCTGCGGCGCGCTGCCGAGGCTGGAGACGCCCGCGCGGCCTTGGCACTCGCAGGGACCTACGATCCCGCGACGCTGCAGAAACTCCGGGTGCATGGCTTATCTCCGGACTTCGCAATGGCGCGCCACTGGTATGAGAAAGCCTCAGAACTCGGGTCGCCGGATGCATTGCGAAGATTAGAGATGCTAGCCAGGAAGCCAGACTGACATGCTATGCGGTGCACCCTCTTGGCGATCTTGTTTCGAGGCCATCTCGATCCACGCCACAAACAAATTCAATTTGATCGAAACCTATTACATCGTCAGGGCGAGGGTAACATCATGAGCGTCACGTGGAAATCAGCAAGATATGCATTGATTTGTCTATGTTTGTTGTTGCTGGCGCCATTCCAGTTCGCGCGAGCCGAAAATGGGTTGGTTAGCGATGAGCAAAAAAAGCGAGAGACAAATGATATTGCAGTCACGATCGTCGTGTCTGGTCTCTCCTGCACGTGCGCCCGATTTGCCGAGGACATCCGCAATGTTGTGAACGATTTGCGGCCCGGCGGCCTACGCGTCCTGCCGGTCTTGGGCGTCGGCGGATTTCAGAATGTGGACGATGTGCTGTTCTTGAAGGGCATCGATATGGGCGTTGTCGATGAGGACAATCTCCGCCTGCTGAAGAAAAAAGATCCCCATCTNNGAATTTCATGTGCTCGCGAGGGATGAGATAAAGAGCTATGACGACTTGCGGGGAAAAAAGGTCAATTTCAATCTCAAGGCGAGCCAAACGGAGGTCAGCGCCGAAGTGATTTTCGACGCGCTGAAGATCGACGTTCAGCGGACGAATTATGATAACGATGAGGCGATTCAGAAATTGAAAGCCGGTGAAATTGCTGCAATGATCGTTCTATCGGGAGCGCCGCAAGCCGCGTTGGCTAAAGTTAAGAAAGAAGACCAGGTTCACTTCCTGGCGCTTGATCATGATAGCCTGCCCAATCACGATCTGAGCGGGATAAACTCCTATTACCTGCCTGCCGAATTAACACATGAACTTTATCCGAATTTAATTGCCGAAGGCACATCTGTGCCAACAGTCGCGAATCGAGCGCTGCTCGTGGCCTATGCGTGGCCGGAAGGTTCTGTGCGCTATAACAAGCTCGCCAAATTCGTTCAGGAGTTCTTCGGGAAGATTGACCAATTTCACAACGGCGCTAGGCATCCCAAGTGGCGTGAAATTAATCTTTCGGCCGAAATCCCGGGTTGGACACGCTTTAAGCCTGCCGCAGATTGGCTCGCAGCGCATCAAAGCGTAACTGCGTCGCGAACTCAAGGCGGCATATCCGACCAAACCCCTTCCGATCTGAAGTTGGCGTTCGAGCGGTTCATCGAAACTTACGCAGCGTCGTCTCGCCAGGGAACCTTGTCACCGAGTGAACGAGAAAAGCTCTTCGCTCAATTCATGAGTTACGTGGAGTCGCAAAAAATAGGACAGTCCACTCGTTAGATCATTTGCTAACCAAGAGCGCGCGAGCGTTGTCGCCGCACGGTCGCGCTATTTTCTCTGGTACAACGTGGTTTTCACACGGCCTGCTTGATTTCTGCACAATGACCGGCATCACCCCTCGAATTGCCAACCTAAACGAAATTGCCCCAGTATGACCGTATCATCGGGCCGGGAGAAAGCTAGGTGTTGTTGGACAGTGAGTTATTGTTATGGCTATCGACACTTCGGCATGGATTGACATTCAGCTCGACCCTTTGTCGCCGCCCCCGGAGGATTTCGACGGCCTCAGCGTGGACGACGCGGCGGAACTTATTAAGGGCTGGTTCCTCGACAACTTCGAGGACCCTGTGCGTTCGTGTTGTATATTGGCCGGGAGGGTGGCTATCAGTACATCTGGGGTCCGTATGACGCCGCTGAAGTGATTAGCAATTTGTTCGCGGCTGTAGCGTCCCAATGAGATCATCAAAGCCGCCATCGACGCCATAGAGCGTGAGGGAATCGATTGGGTTCCCAGCGAGAAACGTATCCAGATTGAGTAGCTCGTTTCCGATCGGCGGGCGTGGAAGGGAATTGAATCATGATGAACAGACGATCCCTGCTCAGCGGAGTGGGAGGCGCGCTCACCGGCGCGGCTCTAGCGAATTTTAGTCTGCCGTTCGCTGCTTATGCGGATGATTTGGCGGTTCCGGATTTCTGGCTCATCTCCACTCCTCGATGGTTACGATGAACCAGAAATCCTCCGTTCTTCAACCCGGTAAATCCGCGTACATGGCCTCGCCGCCGGTGACGGGCAAGCGAATCCGCAGCGGCGACGCGCTTTTGTCGTTCACCCCCCGCGCGCACTGCGGCGTTAAGACAGATCAACCCGATGCTGCCGGGCGAAAGAGGATGTGCTAAGCCGGCACACCCCGGATGAACTCTTGAACGGCGTAGACGATAGCAGACGGCGGGGGGCCCCGGAAGCCACAGGTGAGCTACGCAGTGCTCCCGGCGTTTCGACTGTCCCCCGCGATCCAAAAATGTCCGAGTTGGGTCACGGTGAGATGAACTCACAGCGAGCATATGTTTTCCGCATTGACCCCGATAGCTGCCGGAAGCGAGCCGTGCCAGCACTTACGTTCAGCGCCACAAGCAGACCTCCAGGCATTCGGGAAAAAAGTCGACTGCCCGCGGTCCGCCCTTTCAACGAAGCATCTCGTCCGACCCCCTAACAAATCACGAGAGAATCACCGTGTTTGACGCGTACGCATTGGCTGTCACTGATTTGGCGGCTGATGACTCTCTCGGATATGCATCGTCAACTCTTCGTACTGATTTCGAGCTTTATTGAGCAGCACCGTGAAAGTTTCGACTGTCATTGTTAACCTGTCGTGCAGCTCCTCTTCCTGCGACGTGATACTTTGGAGATTGGACAGCGCGTCGCTTGTTGCCTTTGTTAGCTTTTCGTAATCACCTCGAGCCTTGTCGAGCAGCGGCGTGGTCGCTTCAAGTTTGGAGCGGGCATCGCTTGTTGCCTTTGTTAGCTTTTCGTAATCACCTCGAGCCTTGTCGAGCAGTGGCACGGTCGCTTCAAGTTGGGAACGGGCATCGGTTGATGCCTTCATTAGCTTTTCGTAATCACCTCG
>PLUZ01000471.1 GCA_003162995.1 Methylocapsa sp.
ATTACTCGCGCGAAGAAGCGATTACCGAGATCGACAAGGAGCGAACACTGCCCGACGTGCTGAGTTTCGATCCATCGCAGCCTGCGAAGTATCCCAACGGCCGAGTCTTCACTGACGACGTGATTGATTACCGCCTCGCGTTCCTAACCAAGGGCGAATGCCCTTCCAGCGGTTTGAAACCGCACACCGACATTCTCAGGGAGTTTCCGTACCTCGGTGCCCCGCATCAGAAGAACTAGCAGCGCGCGACAGGGCGACTGCGCGGAAGCTTAGCCCGACAGCAGGAACGGGAAGCGCTCGCGCGTCTTACTGCGACAAGGCGCTGTTTGCTGCAGTGCATGAGTCAGCTTCTGGCGTGACTCAGCGCAAATGGATCGGGCGGAGCATGTCTGCTCGCAGACTGCATCGGAAGTGATTGACCCTAAGCTGAAATATGCTGCAAGATCGAGCATTTCGCGGCCCGTCGAGACGCCCGCGATATAGGCAAGCCCTTCACTGAACGCAGTTTCGAACGAGGGCGATCTTTTCTTCTCTACTCTATCCGACATCCTCATCCAGATTCTCGGCGAGCGAGGTATGCCTACCGATCAGACTCTGGCGGGAAAAACCACTTGCCGTCGCGGATGGGCAGAAAACTGCCGTCGTCGCCGCCCACTTCCTCGGCGATCAGATCATTGAGCTTCGCGTTCATAGCCATGATAAGATCGGTGTTGGCCGTCCCCATCGTCAGATTGTTGATCTCCTCTGGATCCTCCTGCAGATCATAGAGCTCCAGATCGTTATGCGCTAGAAGGTTCTCGTAGGTCGTCGGCGTGTTGAAATTGAGCGGCGCGAAATAACGGCTGAACCTATAGCGGCCGTCGAACACGCTGCGGATGCCGCAGCGGTTGTGGAAGTCGGGCTCGATCTTGATGAGCTCCTTGATCTTGTCGGCTATCGACGCGGTCGAGTCCTTCATGTATTTGTCCATCCGTTTCGCCCATTTGGCGTCCTGAAACGACAACATATTGTAGTTGAACAGCGATGCGGGCCGCAACGAATCCAACTTCACCTTCTCTGGCGCGGTCATCAGGCCAGAGAAATCGTGCCCTCTGAGGCCGGTCCCAACCTTTGATAGGAGTTGCGGATCGGTCCCCGTAAGCGCCATAACCGTCGGCACAAGGTCGATCTGCGAGGTCACCGCCCGGCAGGTTTTGCCGCCAGGATAAGCCGGGTGCACGATCATCAATGGCAGATGGTTCTGTTGCCGGTAGGCGCAGTTGCCCTTGCCGCGCATCTGATGATTTCCGCCGAGTTCGCCATGGTCAGCGGTGAAAACGATGATGGTGTCTTTGTCCATGCCGTTGGACTTGAGCGAGTCGAGGACGCTCACCACTTGTGAGTCACAGTCGCGGATGCAGTTGTAATAATAGTTGCGCAGCAACCGCCAGCGGCGGTCCTCGTCTGGCCAGGCGCCGACGAGAACGTTCTGAACCTCTTGATAGATTTTCTGTCCCCGCGGGCGCCCCGGCGCGTCGAAAGGCTGACCGCGCGTGGCAGGCAGCCTTACGTTCCACTCGGCCCGGTAGATGTCATCGGCGGGCGGTCTGGCGATCGGAAACGCGGTCACCTTTCCTTGGACCGTTTCGCCGGGCAAATCAGAATCGACGTACATTACGTCGTGCGGGTTGACGAAGTTGACAGCGAAAAACCAGGGCTTGCCGAGTGCCCTTAGCTCCTGCCCCTTGGTGCGTAGCCAGCGGGTGACGAACGCCGTCGTGGTATCATCGTAATTGTATCCGCCGAGTGTCCTATCGTTAATGTCTCCGACGCCGAAGAAATCGTCGAAACCATAGGACTCGATGATCTTGCGATAGGCCAGGAGCGGCGCGTCGATCGCGTCCTTGACTTGGTCGAGGTTGATGCTGAGGTGCCACTTGCCCTGGTAGGAGGCGTGATAACCGAGCGACGCCATGCGGTGGCCTATCGTCTTCATCTTCGTCGACATGTCCGCCTGCCACAGCGAATTCGCATTGTCGAAGATGCGGGTGTGCTGGATGTGCTGGCCGGTATAGATGGTCGAGCGCGCCGGGGAGCAGACGCAAGATGCCGCTTGATGATTGGTGAAGGTGATGCCGTTTTTCTTGATCCACTCACGGCCGGGAACCGGCATCGGCCAATCTTCAAAGAAGTGTTCCTGGTCGACAAGGATGAACAGGATATTGTAACCGGCCGGCGGTAGGCCGGGGGCCACGAGGGGCTGGAGATACGGGGCCGCCTGCGCCGGAACGGCGATGTCCGGTAACAGGTTGGCGGCCCCAAGCAGGACAGCCCCGCTCGACACCACCGCGCGGCGGGAAGGATTATGGTTGTCATCCTGAGTATTTGTCATCAACCTCTCCGGCGTGGCAGCCGCATGAGGCCGGCGGCATTAAGCCTGCCGACCTTATCGCGCACTGCGTTGCTAATCCTGGCGGTCTCGATGAAGCGGCGTGCCACCCCCGAATCCTCATAGGGGTAGTCGATGGAAAAGAGCACGTGGTCTTCCCCGAGCGCAGTGAGTGCAGCGATCAGCGGAACGTCGGAGCACTGGCCCGAAGTCGTTACGTAAAGATTGCGCTTAAGATAGACTGACGGCGGTTGTGCAAGTGGCCGCCCGCCATAGATGAACGCGGCCCGGCTGTCGAGCCGCCACAACATAAAGGGCAGCGTTTCGCCCATATGTCCAAGAATGATCTTGAGCCGGGGATAGCGGTCGAAAACGCCGGCAAATAGCAGCCGCAGGAAGTGCGTCGACGTTTCAGTGGTCCATTCCCATGTTGGCTTCAGGAGCTCGTCGCATCCTTTCAGGGCGTAGGGTAGCACATAGCTGTCGGCGGGATGGATATAAAGCGGGACGTCGAGCGCCTGCATGCGTTCCCAGAATGGCTCGTATCGTGGATCGTCGAGGTAGATGCCATTGGTGTGGCCGTTGACCATCGCCCCGACGAAGCCTAGGTCGCGCACTGAACGCTCGAGCTCGTCAGCGGCGGCGGCCGGGTCCTGCATGGCGAGGTGGGCGAACCCGGCATAACGGTCTCTTCGGCGATGCACTTCCGTGGCTAAAAGATCGTTAGCCTGCTGAGCCAGCTTGATAGCGACGGCGGCATCCGGCTCGACCTGCACACCTGGGCCGGAAATCGACAAGACCGCCAAACTGACGCCACCGGCATCCATGGCCGATATTCGCATCTCGCCGAAGCCGGCCAATTCTGCCAAGAGTTTGTCGTGTGCCGCGGGGGATACCTTAGGCATCGCCTTTTCTAGATAATCGACGAGACATGGCACAATAAAGTGCTCTTCGAGTGCTATGTTCATCAGCTATTCTCTGACGAACATCGGGTGAGGTCAACTCGCTACCGGTTACGATCAAATAAATGAACCGCCTCCGCCCTCGAGCATATAGCTCTGGAACGGCGTAGCCTGACGGGGTCAGGATGCGTGCGTTCAGGCCAGTTGACAAGGCTTAACAATTCCAAAAGNNCGCAGGATTTCGCGAGCGGCATTGTGGCCGGGCGCGCCAGTGACGCCGCCTCCCGGATGAGCTCCCGAGCCGCACAAATAGAGCCCCTTGATTGGACCCCGATAATCCGCGTGGCCCAACATCGGACGCGCCGAGATCATTTGCCGCAGATCGAGCGATCCATGGAATATATCGCCGCCGATGAGGCCGAATGTTCTTTCGAGATCGAGCGGGGATAATATCTGGCGCGCCAATACCGAACGCCGGAAATTCGGCGCATGATTATTGACCGTCTCGATCATGAGATCGGCGACGGTTTCGCGATGCTCGTCCCATGACGAACCGTCGGGCAGCTTCGGCGCGACATGCTGGCAGAACAGGCTCGCCACGTGCTGTCCGCGCGGCGCGAGCGTGTCGTCGAGTGTGGAGGGAATGACTAATTCCACGATAGGGCAGCGCGACCAGCCAAAAGTACGCGCGTCGAAATAGGCCTGCTCCATATAGGCAAGGCTCGGGGCGATGATGATACCTGCCGCGTGATGCTCCGCTAGCGCGCGTCCAGGCAAAGCGGTGAAATCCGGCAATTCGGAAAGCGCAACGTTCATACGAAACGTGCCCGAGCCGCAACGCCAGTTTTCCATGCGCCGACGAAATCCCTCGGGCAAGGCGAGCGCATCGACGAGGTCGAGGTAGAGCAGCTTGGGATTAATCCCGGCGGCGACGGCCGCGGCGCGGATGGTTTCGCCTTTGTCCGTCTCAACGCCGACGGCGTGCCCATTTTCGACAACGACCCGGTGCACCCGCGTCGAAAGCCTAATGTCCACGCCGTAGGAGACTGCGGCTTTCGCCATAGCTTGGGTGATGGCACCCATGCCGCCGATAGCATGGCCCCACACGCCTTTCTTGCCATTCACCTCGCCGAAGCTATGGTGCAAGAGAACATAGGCCGAACCCGGCGTGTAGGGGCTCGCATAATTGCCGACAACGCAGTCAAAGCCGAAGGCGGCCTTGATAGGTGCGCTTTCAAACCAGCCGTCGAGGAAATCGCCGGCGGAAGCCGCGAAGAGATCGAGAAAATCCCGCTGAAGGTCGAGTCCGAGGGCTCGAATTCTGTTACCTATTCTGCCGGCTTTGATCAGTTCGGTGATCGCGGTTAATGGGCTGCCCTCGATGACGTTCGGCGGCGTTTCGAGCACGCTGGCGCGCAAAACATCGGCGACGGCGGCCAAGCGTGTTTGATAATCGTCCAGACGATCCGCATCCCGCACCGAGAATTTAGCGACCTCTCGTTTCGTTTGGCCGCCGCCTACCTTCAGGAAGCCTCCATCGTCCAATGGCAGGAAGTTAGATATCGGACGCTCAACGATGCGCAGTCCATGAGCGGCGAGATCGAGGTCGCGTATGATCTTAGGGTTCAATAGAGATACAGCGTACGATGCGACGGAATTGGAAAAGCCGGGGCTGAACTCTTCCGTGACGGCGGCGCCTCCGGCGACGGGACGCTGATCGAGCACGACTACCTTGAAGCGCGCCATCGCCAAATAGGCGGAGCAAACAAGGCCGTTGTGCCCGCCACCGATGATGACAACGTCGTGCATCATTTACCTCTCACTCAGCGATGAACAGCTCAGACACTATAATACCCGGCCGCCGGTCGCCCATAGGTCAGTCGGCTCGGCTATGCTCGAAGCGAGAACGAGATCAATCTCACGAAACGTCCGAACTTAACGTCCGACGTCGCGCTCTATCACGGGGGCCTCGCGGCATCAGTGTTAGCCTCAGCTACAAATTGTGAGAAACGGCGCCATACCTAGTGCAAGCTCAGACTTGGTCTAGAGTCTTAAACGCCGGCTTAGAGCGAAAGCCCGGCGATCGCCTGCCGGCAGGACAGCAGCGATTGCCTCGCAACCATACCTTTCCACGAGTCGGTTTCGCAATAGAATGCGGCGCGGATTTGAGCTTTGATCTGTCGTCCTTGCTCCGACTGCGGATCGCCATAGGCATGGAGCCAGGCGTCGGCGCGGAGGGCCTGCAGAACCTGCGGCATCGGGACGGTTCCGACTTCAAAGCCGATCCCCGTAAACTCGGCGTGAGGAAGTAGCGCGGCTGAGCCGCTGATGTTGTCGCCGCTCACGTCCTTCGAGGCCGCGGTTCCGCTCTTCGTCGACGTGACCGCCGCTCCGAACCATGCCGCCGCGCGCCTGAACTCGGGTTCTTCCAGCGGGAAAACCGTCAGGCGTTCCGCATAACCGCAGGGTCCCAGCCCAGTGTGATAATCGATGACGCCAACGCGTTTCGCGCGCGTCAGGTATTTTTGAAAGATCGCTGTTTGC
>PLUZ01000540.1 GCA_003162995.1 Methylocapsa sp.
GCCGAACTCCAAGTGCGCACGGCCCAGATGCACGACATTGCCCGCAATGGCATCGCCGCGCACGCCCTCTATAAGGATGGACGCATCGCCGGCAAGGAGAGCTTGACGAGCGAGAGCCGCTCCTACCAATGGCTGCGCCGCACGGTCGCTCTCCTTGCGGAGGGTGCCACGCCCGAGGAATTCCTGGAACATACAAAGCTCGAGCTCTTTCATGACCAGGTGTTCTGTTTCACGCNNGTCGGCGCCAAGATCAACGGCCGGCATGCCCCTCTCTTGTCCGAATTGCAAAACGGTGACGAGGTTGTGATCGCCTGTGCCGAAGGCCAGACCCCGCCCGCCGCGTGGGAGGGCCTGGTCATGACCGGCAAGGCGCGCTCCGCGATCAGGAGGGCGACCCGCGATGCCGTGCGGGCGCAATATGCCGTTCTCGGACGCCAGATCGTCGCCCGCGCTTTCGAACGGGCCGGCAAGGCTTTTACGGAAGATAAGCTGAAAAGCGCGCTGCCGAGGCTCGCGCGGCCGACGATCGAGGAGGCGCTGGCGGCTGTCGGCCGCGGCGAAATGTTTTCCGGCGATGTCGTCAGGGCGGTCTATCCGGAATTCATGGAGGAGCGCAAACCGAGTGTCCCGCGTCCGCGCGGGGAAGCCGGCTGGTTTGGCATGAAGAAAGCCACCAGTCTGGTTTTCAAATTTCCCGGCGGCGAGCCGGACCACAATTCAATCCCCATTCAAAGCTCGCATGGCGATGTGCCGGTCCGCTTCGCACCGAATGGCGGCGCGGTGCCCGGCGATCNNGGCGATCGCATCGTCGGCATTCTGACGCCCGGCGAAGGCATCACCATCTATCCGATCCAATCGCCGGATTTGACGGCTTTCGACGAGGAGCCGGAGCGCTGGCTCGATGTGCGCTGGGACATTGAAGAGAGCCGCCATGAGCTGTTCCCGGCGCGGATCCGCATCACCGCGATTAACGAACCCGGCGCCTTGGGAACGATCGCAACCGTGATCGGCGATCACGCGGCCAATATCGACAATATCGTCTTCAAACCGATTTCCGCTGACTTTCGCGAAATGACGATCGATATCGAGGTCAATGATTTGAAGCATCTGAACACGATCATCTCGCATTTGCGGGCGCGGCCGATGGTCAGCAAGGTCGAGCGGGTGAACGGATAGGTTCGCTGAGCCACGGCGTCAGCGTTGCCATGAAATTGTCACCTTTCTAGTCTAGTGATTCTGTGTAATGATTGCAGGGATCGTCACCTGAAAGGTGGCAATGCTTGGGCACATGTGAGTCTTGGTGACAAGGGAGGCCGGATGCCAAATTTGTTTCTGCATCGCAGGCCGGGGTGCCAATTCTAGGTCTCTGTTGAGTCGGGCGTCACCGGACGCTGCGGGTCTAAGCCGCGAATACCGGTCACACCGAAAGCGGATCTCCTCGCTCTGGCCGGCGTCATCGGGCCTCGCCACGAATTTTTTCGAGCGAACCCTGGTCCATCGAACCAAGTGGAAGTTGGTGGCGCGTCGCTGCCTTTTACCGATTCCTTAACCGTTAGCCCCCGGCCGCAATTTTAAGCGCGCGGCATGCGGGGCTCACCTTCTTGAGGTCGCTGCGGTGAAGAGCCGTGGCGGTACGCTATGTTGTCTTCTCTTTACACACGGGTTTTGCGCTACGTTTGGCGCTATTGGCAACTCCGGCCATGGATGTTCGGCGCCCTCGTGGTGTTGCGCATCGTGACTTCACTTGTCGATGTGGCCGTGCCTTTCGCCGCCGGCCATCTCGTCGACACTGTCGCAACCGCCAAAGGCCACGATCTCCGCCCAGCCGTCCATGCGCTGGCCATGCTGCTTGCCATCGTCTTCATATTTCAGATCTTGCGCGGCACGCTCGATTTCGTGCTCATCCGGTTTTCATCGGATTCCATGGCGCGCCTCGTCCGCGATGCCTTTGCCAGGGTCCAGCGTTTCTCGTCGGATTGGCACGCCAATACCTTCGCGGGCGCGACGGTTCGCCGGCTCACCCGCGGGATGTGGGCCTTCGATACGTTCACCGATACGATGATTTTCAACTTCATGCCGGCGATGGTTGTCGTCGCGGCGATCAGTGCGGTCTTTCTCATCCGCTGGCCGCTGCTAGGCTTGCTGATCACAGGCGAAATCTTCGTCTATCTCGGCGTGAGCATCGGTCTCTCCGTCGCCTGGGTGGGGCCGGCGAGTAGCGTCGCACAGCGTTATGACTCCCGCATTAGCGCGAACCTCGCCGATTGCATCGGCGCCAATCAGGTCGTCAAATCTTTTGCGGCGGAGATCCGCGAGGACCAGCGTTTCGCGCGACTTCTTCAGGGCTGGAAGGCACGCGCACGCATTGCCTGGGGCCGGGGGGCCGCCACGGGCTTGGCGCAGGCCGGCGTGCTGATTGCCATGCAAGCAACGATGCTTGGTATGGGACTTTGGCTTTGGGGGCAGGGTGCCGCTAGTCCCGGCGACGTCGCAAGCCTCGTTTCCACGCAAATGCTGATCAGCGGCTATTTGCGGGACATCGGGCAACATGTCCGCAATGCGCAGCAGGCAATCCATGAGATGGAGGATATCGCTACCTATAGCGAGACCGCGCCGCATATTAGCGACATTCCCGGCGCCGCGACGCTGCGCGTGACCGAGGGCGCCATTCACTTCGACAAAGTCTCATTCGGCTATGCCGGGACTGGTCTCAGTCTCTATGACCGTTTCTCGCTCGAGATCCGGCCGGGGGAAAGAGTGGGTCTTGTCGGGGCGTCCGGCTCCGGCAAGTCGACCTTCGTCAAGCTGTTGCAACGGCTTTACGACCTCGACGGCGGCCGGATTCTGATCGACGGGCAGGATATCGCCAAGGTCTCGCAGGTGAGCCTGCGCCAGGCGATCGGCCTCGTCCCGCAGGAGCCGGTTCTGTTTCATCGCTCGCTGTCGGAAAATATCGCCTATGGACGTCCGCAAGTGCCTCCCGGCGCAATCCAAAAAGCCGCTAGCCTGGCGCATGCGGATATCTTCATCGACNNGCGACCCCTATTCTTGTCCTCGATGAGGCAACCTCCAGCCTCGACTCGGTGTCGGAAGCCCTCATTCGCGATGCCATCGCGCATTTGTCCGCCGGGCGCACGACGATCGTTATTGCGCACCGGCTCTCGACGGTGCAAAGCCTCCATCGCATTCTCGTGTTTGACGGCGGCCGCATCGTCGAGGATGGACGCCACGCCGAACTCGTCGCACGGCCGGATGGCGTCTATCGCCGTCTCTTCGAGACGCAAGCGGGAAAATCGCCGCTTCTCATTTGAATCCTTGGAGTGGCGGCGCTTATAGTCGGCCTGTCGGAATGAACCTGAGACTGCCGTGGCAGGCTTAGCCACCGCTGCAAAACCTGGAAGCTTCCTCATGCCGCAATCGTCTTACCTGCGCCTCGGCGTCAATGTCGATCATGTCGCGACCTTGCGCAATGCGCGGGGCGGCGCCTTTCCAGATCCGGTGCGCGCCGCGCTCCTCGCCATCGAGGCGGGTGCCGATGGCATCACCGCCCATTTGCGCGAGGACCGGCGCCATATTCGCGACGAGGACATGGCGCGGCTGAGACGGGAGATTTCAAAGCCTCTGAATTTCGAGATGGCGGCGACCGACGATATGGTGGCGATTGCGCTCGACACGCGGCCGCACGCCTGTTGCCTCGTCCCGGAAAAACGCAGCGAGCGCACGACCGAAGGCGGCCTCGACGTCATCGGCGGACATGATCATTTAAGAATCATCACCGCGGAACTGCTCAAGGCCGGGGTGCGCGTCTCCTTGTTCATCGAGCCAACACTGGAGGCGGTCCGGGCCTCGCGCTCGATCGGAGCGCCAGTGATCGAATTGCATACCGGCGCCTGGTGCGACTCACTCACGCATCACCAAAGCGAGCGTGCCGCCCGGGAACTCGTCCGCATCAAGGCAGCGGCTGTGCTCGCGAGCGGCCAGGGGCTCGAATGTCACGCGGGTCACGGGCTCGATTTTGCCACGGCCAAGATCGTCGCGGGCCTGCCGGAAATCGTCGAGCTCAATATCGGTCATTTTCTGATCGGCGAGGCGGTCTTCATCGGTCTTAAGGCGGCGATCGCCAAGATGCGGGCGGCGATGGACGAGGGGAGGGCGAAGGCGAAATGAGCCCCTGTCTCGCCGCCAGCTAAGATAGGCGGCGCCCTCCTATTTTGTTTTGCCGGTTGGGCGCGCTGGCTGACTTGCCGGTTTCGAGCTTATCGGAGCAGGCGTCGGCGGGCGCGTTGTAACCTGCGAGGTGGGCGCATTGTGCACCCCTTGTTCTCGTACCCGCGTTGTGCAAGCGGCGGGACTCTTGGCCGATCTTGGCCT
>PLUZ01000514.1 GCA_003162995.1 Methylocapsa sp.
CCTTTCGGCGCGGCCGCTTTGCGCCAGTTTCGGACATTAAGGCCGCGTCCCTAGGACTCGGGTCGGTTGTCTCGGATGCGACCTATAGGTTCAATGATCGGTCATGCGACTCGCCAAATCGAGCGAGCGCAGCACAGCAAAAAAGGCACGGCCGTAGCAGCGAGGCCGCGTCTTCGATTTCTCGCCGAACCACGCTAATATGACAGTGACAGTTCTATGGCGGATACTGAATTGGGGGAACGCTCATGCATACCATCAAATATCGACTGAGCGATGAACGGTTGCGTCCGCGCCGAACCAAGCTCGAAATTCCGGGATGGGCCGGCAAACCCGAGCCACGCGCCGACNNTCGAGGTATTCTACCCCTACGACAACGAGTTGCGCGTGAGCACCGAAGACGGGCGCCTCGTGTTTGATGGCGATTTTGGGCCGGCTCCGGACGATGGCCGGTTGTGGCCGCCGTTCAGGACCTTCGGCGAACACTTTTATACCTATCAGCTCCTTCTTGACCTAAAGGTCGAGGTAGGTCTCGCGATTAAGATCGAGCCTCATCCACGCTTTTATACGGACCCAACCGACAGCGTTCCGATCGCGGTGCCGGCGCTCATAAGGAATTGGTGGCCAATGATGTTCTTCTTGGTCTTCAAATCGCCGGCTGAAGGCCGCACACACATTTTCAGACCTGACGAGCCATTCGCGCAGTTCAGTGTGATCCCTGAAGAGTCCGATTTCGAACTCATCGAAATGAGCGATGAGGAAGCTGCCGAGCGAGAATTGCAGGCTCGGCGCATCCACGAAAGCCGCGCTACCCTCTCCGCAGGCACCCAATGGACATCGGCATCGGACACGGTTTTCGACGCGACTTACCGGCGTATTCATGGTGCGGCGAGAAAGTTTTCGCCGCGCTGATCCAATCTGATCTACCGTAACGGCCGGTCCGGGTCAGTTTTAAGTGGGATTCCCCGCCGTTAGTCCCATCAACTGACCGTCCGCCTATCAATAGGCAAACGAAAATGGTCACTACCCGTTATGGTGGTGGTGGTGNNTGATGATGGTGGTGATGATGATGATGGTGGTGATGACGGTGGTGACGGCGATGGTGATGATGGTGATGGTGATGGTGATGGTCTTGCGCTAATTGCACGTTCGGGTTTTGCCCGGCCTCCGCCTTGTTCCGAGCGGCGGTTACCTCATCGGCGGCCATCAGCAGAGCGACGGCATTCGGAATTGGCTGAAGCAGCTCTGCGTAAGAGCGGGCATTCAAAACATCCGTGACTTCCTGAGCCCGCGCCGCTTCTACCGCGCTTATGGTTACAAGGGCGGAAATTGCGCCCACAAGGCCAGCAGTCTTCTTATCCATGTCCACCTCCGAGGAAAAATTCTCACTACTGCGCAAAGTTTGCGCTGGTAGCAAATTAGCGCCCTGACGGCCAAGATCAATGGCGAGAACTAAACATTATCCAGCATGCCCATTCCAATATCCTCCGCGCCCGCTCAAAGGTACGGATTTGCGCAACGATCCCGGCGCTGCCGAGCAAAATTTTCAGGGATGCGCGTCCTATCTATTCACCACCATTCTTGCTGCGAACGGCTTGTCCACACAAAAATCAGGTGCAGAATGGAGCGACTATTTTCGGCTTGATCGCACGAGGCAATATGTCCAGTTCGGGTCAGTCACTAGCTGAAATCCAAACCAACGCGCTACCCCCGGGGCGGGCACTGCGACACTTTCCCCACACTAACGGTTTGCACCGCCCAAAAAAATCGCGGACCGGTGAGGGGCCGCGATCTTCGTTCGGAAAGAGCGCGCCAGGTCGGTTAGCCGAACTGGTTCATCGTGTTGTGAGCGCCGCCAGCCTTCAGGGCCGCTTCGCCCGCGAAATATTCCTTGTGATCGTCGCCCAAGTCGGAACCCGCCATGTTCTGGTGCTTCACGCAGGCGACGCCCCCGCGAAGCTCCTGACGCTGGACGTTGCGGACATAGCCAAGCATACCCTCAGCACCGAAATATTCCTTCGAAAGACTGTCGGTCGACAGTGCCGCCGTGTGATAGGTCGGAAGCGTGATGAGATGGTGGAAAATGCCAGCCCGCTTCGAGCCTTCCGCCTGGAAGGTGCGGATGCGCTCATCGGCTTCCGTGGCCAATTCCGAGCCGTCATAGTCCACGCTCATCAGCGCCGCCCGGTCGTATTTTGACACATCCTTGCCGGCGGCCTTCCATGCGTCATACACCTGCTGGCGGAAATTCAGCGTCCAGTTGAACGACGGCGAATTGTTATAGACCAGCTTGGCGTTGGGAACGACGGCGCGGATGCGATCGACCATGCTGGCGATCTGCTCCACATGCGGCTTTTCGGTTTCGATCCACAATAAATCGGCGCCGTTCTGCAGCGAGGTGATGCTGTCGAGCACGCAACGATCCGCTCCCGTGCCGGAACGGAACTGATAAAGGTTGCTGGCGAGGCGCTTCGGCCGCAGCAGCTTGCCATTGCGATTGAGGATGACGTCGCCGTTGCGGGCGTCGCCGGGCGCCACTTCCTCGCAATCGAGGAAGGAATTGTATTGGTCACCGAGGTCGCCCGGCTCGCGGCTGACGGCGATCTGCTGGGTGAGGCCGGCGCCGAGCGAATCCGTGCGGGTGACGATGATGCCGTCCTCGATGCCAAGCTCAAGGAATGCGTAGCGGCAGGCGCGGACCTTCGCGAGGAAGACCTCGTGCGGCACGGTCACCTTGCCGTCCTGNNCCGCCTCGATCATCCGCTTGGCGAGCAGATAGGTCGCTTCCGCATTGCCGAAGCCCGCATCGATGTCGGCGATGATCGGCACGACATGGGTCTGATAATTGTCGACTGCCGCCAGCAGCGTCTGCTCCTTGGCGCTGTCTCCCGCCTTGCGGGCGGCATCGATCTCGCGGAAGAGGCCGCCGAGCTCGCGGGCGTCCGCCTGGCGCAGGAAGGTGTAAATCTCTTCGATCAGTGCCGGCACGGAGGTCTTCTCGTGCATCGACTGGTCCGGCAGGGGGCCGAAGTCGGACCGGAGCGCGGCGACCATCCAGCCGGACAGATAAATATACCGCCGGTCGGTCGTCCCGAAATGCTTCTTGATGGAGATCATCGTCTGCTGAGCGATGAACCCATGCCAGGCGCCCAGCGACTGGGTGTAAAGGGCGGGATCGGCGTCATAGGCCGCCATGTCCTTGCGCATGATGGCGGCCGTATAACGGGCGACATCGAGCCCCGTCTGGAAACGGTTCTGCAGGCGCATCCGGGCGACCGACTCGGGGTTGATGCCGTCCCATGTGCCGTGCTTCCTTGCGACGAGCTGCTTCACCTCGGCAATATGGCTTTGATATTCGTTGGGCTGGGGGATCTGGCTTTGATAATTCATCGGGCGCGCCTCGTCTGGCCTTCAAAGCTGACGGCTTTGCTCATTTCATTCTCCAATCACAGCATTCACAGAGATTGACAAAGCGTATCAGCAAGGCGGAAATTTTCTGCTGAACTCTGGCATAACGAAGAAAATCAGGTCAGCGCAATCCCTAGTGTTACGAATTGAAGTTGTCATGTAACATCTTTACGTTGTAACATTGTATATATGTAAAGAAGTTGACCAAATCGAGCCCCATGGCCACGGTTCCACGCAAAATCTTCGCCGGCCCGCGCCTCAAGCGGCTGCGCCGGGAGCGCCATCTGACTCAGGCGGCCATGGCCGCCGAGCTCGACGTCTCGCCCAGCTATCTGAACCTCATGGAGCGCAACCAGCGCCCGATCACGGTCCAGGTGTTGATCAAGCTGACCGACGCCTATGGCATCGATCCGCGCGATTTCATGGAGGTCGAGGGCGAACACTCGGCCGGTGAAATCGAGCAAATTCTCGCCGATCCGCTGTTTCGCGAGGCCGGGGTTCCGCGCGCGGAAGTGCGGGACGCGGCCGAGAATTCTCCCGCTTTGGTCGCCGCCATGGCGCGGCTCTACCGGGCCTATTCGGCGGCGCGGGACGCGACCGAGGCCGGCGCCGCCGCCGGGGCCGACCGCGACCGCGCCGAACCCGTTCTCGGCGAGAGTCCGATCGACCGGGTCCGTGCCATCCTGCAGGAGGCGCGCAACCATTTCGCCGAACTCGAAGACGCCGCGGAAACCTTCGCATCCGAGCTGTCGCTCACCGGCAACGATCTTTTCTCCGCGCTGAGCGAACAGCTTCGCGCCCGCCATGGGATCCGCGTGCGCATTCTGCCCCTCGAGGTCATGGGCGACCGGCTGCGCTGGTACGATCATCACCGCCGTCAATTGATGATGTCGGAAGCCGTCGAGCATCCGGGGCGCATCTTTCAGGCGGCCTATCAGCTGGCGCTGAGCCAATTCGGCGATATTCTCAACGGGATTTCCGTTCGGCTCGAACCCAAGGATGATGTGAGCCGCCGTCTGCTGCGTATCACGCTTGCCAATTATTTCGCCGGCGCTTTGATGATGCCTTACGGCCGTTTCCATGAGGCGGCCGAACTCGCCGGCTATGATGTCGAGCTCTTAGCGGCCCGTTTCGGCGCGAGTTTCGAGCAGGTGGCGCATCGCCTGACAACGCTCGCGCGGCCAACCGCGCGGGGGGTGCCGTTTTTCCTCGTTCGCGTGGATATGGCCGGCAATGTTTCGAAGCGGTTTTCATCGAGCCGGTTTCCCTTCGCCAATTCGGGCGGCACCTGCCCTTTGTGGAATGTGCACGCGACCTTCGCCGAGCCCGGCCGCATCTTGACGCAGGTGATCGAACTCACCGACGGCTCGCAATGGTTTTCGATCGCCCGCACGGTGCGGCGCTCGCTCACGCCCTGGGGGGCGCTCGAGCCGCGCTTTGCGATCGGGCTCGGCTGCGAGATCAAATACGCAAGGCGGCTTGTTTATGCGAAGCGGCTCGACTTCACCGCACTCGACGCGGCCTTGATCGGGATCAACTGCCGCCTTTGCGACCGTCCGGCCTGCCCGCAACGTGCCGCACCCCCGGCGCTGCGCCCGCTCCTCGTCGACGAGACGATGCGCAGCATCTCGCCCTTTACATTCAGGGATGTGTGAGGTTACTGCCGCGAGCGAAAGCCCAAGGAGACTTTGTGCATGTATGTGAAAAACGCCCTGACCTTCGCCGATGCCAAACAGATCGCGGCCGCCGCCGAAGCCGAAGCGCTGAAGAACAATTGGCGCGTGACGATCGCCGTGCTTGACGATGGCGGCAATCTTCTCTTTTTGCAGCGGCTTGACGAGGCGCCGCTTGGCTCCATTGTCGTCGCCCAGGAAAAGGCGCGCACCGCGCTTTTGTTCAAACGGCCGACGAAAGTCTTCGAGGAGATTATCGCGAGCGGCCGCACG
This sequence comes from Methylocapsa sp., assembly GCA_003162995.1. Lineage (GTDB taxonomy): Bacteria > Pseudomonadota > Alphaproteobacteria > Rhizobiales > Beijerinckiaceae > Methylocapsa. Next base: position 5,352 of record PLUZ01000514.1, read on the forward strand.
GCGATGCTCACTTTGCCTGGCGCGACACCGATTGAAGGCGGCCTGCCCTTGCTGAACAATGGTCAAATCATCGGCGCGATCGGCGTATCGGGCGTGCAATCGCCGCAGGACGCGCAAATCGCTGGGGCTGGTGTCGAGGTGGCGGCGAAATTGTGAATGGGACAGTGTCGCGGCCTGAACGGGCATTGCCGATGGAGCCGGACCAGCGCACGGCGCTCACCGCTTAAACTAAAGTAAGATACGGGACCTGGGAGCGAAACATTGGCACCAGAACTGATCTTCAAAGATGGAAACGCCGGGGAACCTCTTCAACTCATTGCGTCCGGTTCCTGGACAGCTGCTCACGCTGCGTCGCTTGAGGAGAAGATAGCGGCAATCAAATTCGAGGCGCCGGGATCGAGGCGGCTCGACATCGACATCGCAGGCATTGGCGAGCTCGACACATTTGGCGCATGGCTGCTCGAACGCCTTAGCCGCGCTTGCATCGCACATGGATATGATGCGCGGCTCGTCGAGGTCTCCGGCCGTTTTCGCGGTTTGCTTGATGAGATGCACGCCTGCAGCCGAGACAAGCCTCCCCTCGTCAAGCAAAATCCAATCCTCGCCAAACTCGAAGGCCTTGGCGTCGCGGCGACCGAGTTCGGTCAAGACCTCGTCCGTCTGATCGACCTCGTGGGGCGCTTGTGCAGCGCCATCGCACTGACGTTCCGGCATCCAAGCAGGTTTCGGTTCGCCTCGACCATCCATCATCTCGATCGGGCCGGCTGGCAAGCGCTGCCGATCATTTTCCTGATCACCCTTCTCATTGGAGCGATCATCGCGCAGCAAGGCATTTTCCATTTCCGCAAATTCGGCGCCGGCGATTACGCGGTCGATTTGATCGGCATCCTGGTGCTGCGCGAACTCGGCGTGCTCATCGTTGCAATCATGGTTGCCGGCCGCTCCGGCAGCTCCTACACGGCGGAACTCGGTTCCATGAAGATGCGCGAGGAGATCGACGCACTGCGCACAATGGGTCTCGACCCAGTCGAAGTGCTCATGTTACCGCGGATCGTCGCGCTGGTTTGCGCCATGCCCATCCTCACCTTCTTTGGCTCCATGTGCGCCCTTTACGGCGGCGGTCTGGTGGCCTGGCTCTATGGCGGAATGAGCCCCCCGATCTATATTGCCCGCCTCAAGGAAGTGGTCACGGTGACGCATTTCGAGGTCGGCATGATCAAATCGCCATTTATGGCCCTGGTGATCGGCCTCGTCGCTTGCTCGGAAGGACTGCAGGTCGCGGGCAGCGCTGAATCGCTCGGCTTGAAGACAACAGCGTCAGTCGTGAAGTCGATCTTCCTGGTGATTGTCATGGATGGATTTTTCGCAATTTTCTTTGCGTCGATCGGAATGTGATCGATGGGGTCTTCGCCAGAGCAATCGATCCTCCGGGTCCGCGACCTCGTGGTCGGATTTGGCGATCAAACCGTCCTCGACGGCGTGTCGCTCGACGTTTACCGCGGTGAGATATTGGGAGTCGTCGGCGCATCCGGCGGCGGCAAATCGGTCCTGATGCGCACGATCATCGGTCTTATCCACAAGTGGCGCGGCAGCATCACGGTCTTCGACAAGGACCTCGACCGCGCGTCGCCGGAGGAAATTCGGGCGGTCGAGCGACGATGGGGCATTCTCTTCCAGCAAGGGGCGTTGTTCTCGTCCTTGACCGCACAGGAAAATGTGCAGTTTCCGATGTGCGAGCATCTCGATCTTTCAAAAGCGCTTCTCGAGGAGGTGGCGGCGGCGAAACTCGAGATGGTAGGTATCAGCCCCGGAGACGGGCGCAAATTGCCCGCGGAACTCTCGGGCGGCATGGTCAAACGCGTTGCGCTCGCCCGCGCGCTCGCGCTTGATCCCGAGATCGTGTTTCTCGACGAGCCGACCTCCGGCCTCGACCCGATAGCCGCTGGCGAGTTCGACTCCCTGATCGGAACGCTACAGCAGACGCTTGGACTGACCGTATTCATGGTCACCCATGATCTCGACAGTCTCCATACAGTCTGCAATCGCATCATAGCTCTCGCCGACCGGAAAGTGGTCGCGGCCGGTCCGGTCGCCGCCATGCTCGCGTGCGAACATCCCTGGGTCAAAGCTTATTTTCGCGGCAAACGCTCCCGTGACATCTCGGGGACGTCTGCGACGACGCATTGAGGTTTCGATGGAAACGCACGCGCGCTGTATCCTTATCGGTCTATTCGTGATTGTCGCAAGCCTGGCTGGTTTCGGATTTGTCTATTGGCTGCATGCGACGGGCGGGCTCGGCGAGCGCACGATCTATCGCGTGCGTTTCGAGAATACGGTCTCCGGCTTGCGGACGGGCGCGGCGGTTTCCTTCAACGGCATCCGCGTCGGCGAAGTCACCAATCTTCAGTTGAACCCTGGGAACCCGGGTCAGGTATTCGTGACGATCGCCATCGATACGGGAACGCCAGTCCGCTCCGACACCCAGGCGCGGATCGATGTGCAGGGCCTCATGGGCAGTCCGTCGATCGCCCTCAGCGGCGGTTCGCCCAATCTGCCTGCGCCTGCGGCATCTAAGGGAGAACCGCCATTGCTTGTCGCAGACGCCTCAGCCGGTCAAGATTTGACGCAGTCGGCTCGCGAGGTGCTCGGCCGGATCGACAAGATTCTCGCCGAAAATTCCAATTCGCTTCACGACACGATCGCGAATTTCGATACGTTTTCCGCGGCCCTCGCGCGCAATTCGAAAGGCATCGACACAATCCTCGCCGGTCTCGAGAAGACATTTGGCGGCGAGACGTCGAAGGGCCCTCTGCCCACATACGATCTGACTGCTTCGCAAGTTGCCGTTGCACCTTCCAAAAAGCCCGGCAAAGAGCTTGTGGTCGCAGATCCGACGACCTCGGTCAGGAACGACACGCAAAGAATCATTGTCGTCGCAAGCGACGGACAAAGCTCGTTCTTGGACAATGCGCAATGGGCCGATAGCACGCCGAAGCTTCTTCAAGCCAAAATCATCCAGAGCCTGGAAAACGCGAATTTCTTGGCCGGGGTCGGACGCCCCTCCGATGGTTTAACCAATGATTACCAGCTTCTCATCGATTTGCGCAGCTTTCAGATCTCGCTTGTTTCTCCGCCTAAGGCCGAAATCACATTCATGGCCCAGATCGCGACGCCAAAAGGACGGATCATAGACGGCCGTTTGTTTCACGGCGAAGCGCCGGTCAAAGCCATGGACCCGGCCTCGGCGATCGAAGCGTTGAATCAGGCCTTCACACAGAGCGCCGCTGAGCTCGTCCGATGGACCGCGCAAAAGATGCTATGATGATGATGCAACGGCACTAGTAGTACCCTTCTAGACCAGCTAGCCAAGCCGACTCTTACCGAACCGGACAAAAGACAAACCCCGCGCCTTGCGCGCGTAAGTTTCTCTATCGTACCGCAACCTTTCACGTGAAACAGTGTGGTGGTAAAACCATCAGATGTTTCGAAACGGAGAAACTTAAGATGGCACAAGCAACCGGTCAGCAAATCATTACCCAGGCAACGGCGCTTGCACTGGCCGACGGCAATACATTTAGCAGCCTCGGGGTGGCAGAGCAGATGCTCTACATTCACCTGGCGCAGCAAGCCATGCCAACACTCCAAACAACATCGGCGGGAGGAAGCATTCTCAAGCGCTGACGGCCCCGGCAATGAGGCTCTCGCGGCGGGGTTGCGGCTTGCAGAGCGCGCGCGACACCAATCAAATATGGATCGAGCGTTTGTCGACCCCGAGCGCGGCTTCGCGGACCGCTTCGGACAGTGTCGGATGCGCATGGCAAATGCGCGCGAGATCCTCGGCCGAGCCGCCGAACTCCATCAACACGCAAGCCTCCGCGATGAGTTCGCCCGCTGCCGCACCGATAATGTGAACGCCGAGCACGCGATCCGTTGCCGCGTCGGCAAGGATTTTTACGAAGCCTTCCATGCGCCGCATCGCCCGCGCACGGCCGTTGGCGGTAAACGGGAATTTCCCAACCCTATAGGCAATGCCCTTGGCCTTGAGATCCTCCTCGCTCGCGCCGACGGAGGCGATCTCCGGCATGGTATAGACGACGGAGGGAATGACCTCGTAATTCACATGGCCGTGCTGACCGGCGATGATCTCGGCGACCGCGATCCCTTCATCCTCGGCCTTGTGGGCAAGCATGGGGCCGCGCACGACATCGCCGATCGCATAAATGCCCGGCACATTGGTCGCGAAACGATCGTCGATCACGACTCGGCCATGATCCTGCGCAACGCCAAGCGCGTCCAATCCAAGCCCATCCGTGACGGGCCGCCGGCCGATCGCCACGAGCACGACATCGGCCGAAAGGATGGACGTACCGCCGCCGCCGGACGGCGCGATACTGACGGATAAATCCGATTTTGTTTTCTCCACCTTCGTTACCTTGTGGCCGAGATGGAAATGAAAGCCCTGCTTTTCCAGCATGCGCTGAAACTGCTTGGCGACTTCGGCATCCGTGCCTGGCAAGATGCGGTCCAAAAATTCGACGACGGTCACCTCGGCACCGAGCCGACCCCAGACCGAGCCAAGTTCGAGACCGATCACGCCCGCGCCAACAATGAGAAGTTTTCCCGGAACCTTTTCCAGCGACAGCGCGCCGGTCGAGGAGACGATCGTCTTCTCGTCGATTGCGATGCCGGGAAGCTGGACGACATCGGAGCCTGTCGCGATGACGATATTTTTCGCTTCGAGCCTTTGGGTCGAACCATCCTGCGCCTTTACCTCGACCGCGCCCGGGGCCTTGATCGTGCCCTGCCCGATAAAGGCGTCGATCTTGTTCTTCTTGAAGAGAAAGCCAACGCCATTGACATTGGCGGCGACGGTGTCGTCCTTGTGCTTCATCATCGCGGAGAGATCGAGCTCCGGCTTGCCGGTGATCACGCCAAAGCCCGCGAGATCATGCAGGGCTTCTGCGAATTTCTCGGATGCCTGGAGCAGCGCCTTCGAGGGAATGCAGCCGATGTTGAGGCAGGTTCCGCCATGCGTCTTGCGCTTTTCGACAACCGCAACCTTGAGGCCGAGCTGCGCCGCCCGGATCGCGCAGACATAGCCGCCGGGACCAGTGCCGATAACGATGAGATCATAGGTCATGAGGTCTTTCAGACTTTAGCTAGCGAGCCGGAGAATTTCAGCCTGGCGTTCGGCACGGCGGCGAAGCTGATCCGAACCAAAATCGATCTCGTCATCATGGCTGTCGATCCAGGTGATCGCGTGCCCGAAATCGGCGAGCTTCACGGAGTTGAAGCGTTCCGGCGAGTCGCGCAGAGATTCAAAAATGCCGCCGCTGGCGATGACCGGACGCAAATCGACGATGGCCTCATATCCGTCCAGCCAGACGATTTTCACGACGCCGTGGAGCACAGGCTCGACAGACTTCATGCGAATGATCTCGTTCATTGCAGCCTCGTTGGCTTCTGACCGGCCGC
>PLUZ01000499.1 GCA_003162995.1 Methylocapsa sp.
TGTTCAGCATGCCCGACATAGCACCCAACGACCCATCGAGGCGTGCGACCAGCTTCTGTGCTCGCTCCCCCTCGACAGTCTTCGCCAACAGCCCCTGAAGCAGGGTAAGCGTCTGGAGCGGCTGGCGAAGGTCATGGCTCGCGGCGGCGAGAAAGCGTGATTTCGCGATAGTCGCCAACTCTGCTTGCCGCTTGGCCGCCTCCAGCGCGTCCGCCGCGTGCCTCCGCTCGGTGATGTCGGCAAAGGTGATGACGACGCCTTCCACCCCGTTGTCTTGGGTGAGGTAAGGCAGTATCCGGCGGATGTACCAGGCGCCGCTCTGCGCTTCTATCTCTCGCTCGAGCGGCGCGAGGGTCTGCAGCACCGTTCGGGCATCGGTTTGAAGAGCGCCATCAGCAGCCAGCGAGTTGAGGTCCGCGAGCGGCCGCCCGACGTCGCTGGGAATGACACTGAAGAGTGCCTTGGTGGCGGGCGTGAAGAAGCGGATATTCAGATGGATGTCGAGGAAAAGCGTCGCAACATTGGTGCTGTACAGGACGTTTTGCAGATCATTGGAGGTTGTACGTTGCCGCTCCAGGGTTTCCTGGAGCTGGCTGTTGAGGGCGGTAAGCTCCTCGTTGAGCGACTGCAATTCCTCTTTGGATGTTAATAGCTCCTCGTTCGTCGATTGGTATTCCTCATTGACGGACAATGCCTCTTCATTGACCGCTTTCTGCTCGTCGCTCAAAATCTCAAGGTTGCGAATGGCGGCCTGGAGCTCTGTTCTGGTGGATTCGAGTTCTTGCTCAAGTTCGGCGACCCGTACAACGTCCCGCGACGGGATGAGATAACCTCGTTTCTGCTCATGTTTGGGCTCGTCAACGAAGCAAATCAACAGCAACTCCTCGCCTTCGCTCAGAACTGGCTGTACGGCGATGCTGAACAAATTTGGATGGCCATCGTGGTTTGCATGGGCGCCGGCAACGACAATGCGCGCGTTCTCTTGACTGGCCCGCTGGATTGCCGAGCGGAGCTTGTTGCGCACGCCCTCACGCGTCATGGCGAGCAAATCGTGTGTGGGATGACCCGGGGCGACGCGCAGGTACCGGTCTGTCGGTCCTAAGTAATAAAGGCATTCATGCTTGCGGTTGATCAGTACCGCTGCCGGCGCATAGGTCTCCATCACCAGCCGCTGACAAAGGTCGGCGAGAGCGGCTTGGCGCGCAGGCGCTTGGCCTTGTCCAGGCCGCGCGGGGACTCGCACGCCCTGGCGGGTGCTTATCGAAAAACCAAGTTCTCCCGGACGGCTGCGACCGATGTGCCGATAGAGCCGCTCTGACTTGGAGATCACCTCGAAGCGGCCGTCAACGTCGCCGACTGTCTCCGAGCCGCCAATAAGCAGAATGCCGCCCTCGCGCAGCGCGAAATGGAAAAGCGAGACAACTTTCGCCTGTGCTTCGGGGAGCAAATAGATCAGAAGATTGCGACAGGAAACCAGGTCGAGGCGTGAGAATGGCGGATCAGCCAGCACGTCCTGTACCGTGAAGACCACCGCCGCCCGCAGCTCGGGCAGTACCCTGTAACCGTGATCCTCCTTCGAAAAGAAGCGGGCAAGCCGCGCGGGTGAGACGTCCGCCTCGATGGCTTCCGGGTAGAGGCCCTCTCGGGCGCTGGCTACGGCATCCGGGTCAACATCGGAGGCGAAGACCTGCAGCTTGACGTTGCACTTTACCGCTGTGATCCGCTCTCGAAAGAGCATAGCTAGGGAATAGGTCTCTTCGCCCGTGCTGCACCCAGCAATCCAGATGCGGAGGGGGTGATCAGGCAGCTGCCTGCGGACGAGGTCTGGAATGATCTTCTCCTCCAAGAGATCGAACACCTTGGGATCACGGAAGAAGCTGGTGACGTTGATGAGCAAGTCCTTGGCAAGAATGTCGAGTTCGTTTGTGTCGCTCCGCAGAATTTCGAGATACCGATCCATGTCATCGGTCCCGATCGCTGCCATCGCCATGCGCCGCTCGATCCGGCGCCGTAGCGTTCCCTGCTTGTAAAGCGCGAAATCATGGGCGGTCTTCATGCGTAGAAGATCAATAATCTCGGGGAGCCAATCCCGTGCCGTATCCTGTGGACGCAAACTGTTCTGCGTGCGCGTGAGGGCCATACGCCGGTTGTATTTGACGAGCGCCCCCGGAATCTTCGCCACCGGAAGCACAAGATCCACCGCACCCGTCATGATGGCGCTCCGCGGCATGCCATCATAGCCGGCCTCGCCGGGGTCCTGCGCGATGACGAACCCGCCTTTTTCCTTTATGACTTTTAACCCAAGGCTGCCGTCGGCCCCAGTTCCCGAAAGGATCACGCAGATGGCGCGCGTACCGCACTCCTCTGCCAGCGAGTGCAGCAAAAAGTCGAAAGGCAGCCGCGCACCGTGACGCGCTTGGGGTTGCGAGAGGTGCAAGGCGCCGTCACCGACAGACAGATAGGTTCCGGGGGGGATGACATAAAGGTGCTCGCGCTCGATCAGCATTCCATCCGTTGCTTGCCGCACGGTCATCGACGTGTGGCCGGCCAGCAGGTTCACCATCATGCTTTCGTGGGTCGGATCGAGATGCTGCACTAGGATGAAGGCCATGCCGTTGCCGGCAGCCAGCGCGTCCAAAAGCCTTCTGCAGGCATCAAGGCCCCCCGCCGAAGCGCCTATTCCGACCACCTGGAAGTCCCCAGGGCCGCGAGAAGGCCCGCGCGCCGGCAGGGGGCGCCGACTCGATCGCGGCTTGGATGCTTTGGCCTGACGCGGACGGCTTACTGGCATTTTAGAATTATTCTCAAATGGTTACTCACCAATGGGAAACGGGACTCAATCGTACCACAGCTTCTCGTGTACCACAGCTTCTCGGCCGCGGAGATGCTTGGGCTCATCAATTCGGCATGATGCGTGGCCTGGCGGCACAGGCGCCCGCTCAGCCCCAACGGGAGTGGATCTGAGTAGTTTCCGAGTCTGCACTTAGCGATCTTCCGTCAGCTATGCTTGAATCTAGGGAGTCTTTAATCGGAGC
>PLUZ01000122.1 GCA_003162995.1 Methylocapsa sp.
AATTCTCCGTGCAACAACGCCGGGTGATCCCCTCGGCGCACTGAACCGAGTCGCCCTGCGTGACGATGCGCCTGCCCTCGCGCTTCGAGGCATCGCGATGGCGCAGCTCGGCGATCTCGTTCGAGCAAAGGCTCTCTTGAAAAGTGCGGCGCGCGCCTTCGGTCCGAAAGAGGCGGTAGCCCGCGCAAGGTGTGTCGTCGCCGAGGCCGAGATCGCGCTCGTCTCACGCGACCTGGGCTGGCCTGCGAAGGCGCTCGACGCAGCGCGGGCGACGCTCGAAGCGCAGGGCGACCGCGTAAATGCCGCGCATGCGCGAAATCTCGAGGTCCGGCGCCTGCTTCTGATCGGCCGCCTCGACGAGGCCGAGCGTACAATCGCGAAGCTCGACCCCACACCGCTCCCACCCGCGTCGAGGGCCGCCCACGAGCTGGCGGTTGCGGGAATTGCGATTCGGCGCTTGCAGACGAAGGCGGCGCGCGCCGCGCTCGCTCGGGCCGAGCACGCCGCGCGCGAGGCGGACATCCCCGCGCTGACGACGGAGGTTGGAAACGCATCCCTCGTGATGAAAACGACCGCGGCGCGCCTGATCGCGCGCGGCGAGGAACACCCCTTTTTGCTTGAGGAAGTCGAAGGGCTCCTAGCATCAGGGGCCCTCGTCGTGGACGCGTGCCGCCATGTCGTGCGGGACACAAGCATGGTAGTCTCGCTCGCAAGGCGTCCGGTGTTGTTCACGCTTGCACGCGCGCTGAGTGAAGCGTGGCCCGGAGACGTGTCAAGGAGCACGCTGGTCGCACGCGCCTTCCGCGCGAAGCACGCCGATGAATCACATCGCGCACGGTTGCGAGTCGAAGTCGGGCGGCTTCGGGTGGAGCTTCGGATGCTGGCCGATGTGAGCGCGACGAAGCGAGGGTTTGCGCTGGCGCCGCGCGGCGTACGCGAGGTCGTTGTGCTGGCGCCACCCGTCGAAGAGCGGCATGCGGCGGTGCTCGCCTTCCTTGCCGACGGCGAGTCGTGGTCGAGCTCGGCCCTGGCGATTGCGCTTGGAGTCGGCGCGCGCACCGTGCAGCGAGCGCTCGACTCGCTTGCGGCAGCAGACAAGGTGCAGTCGTTCGGTCGCGGGCGAGCGCGTCGTTGGATAACCCCGCCCGTGCCGGGATTCCCGACAATCTTGTTACTCCCCGGTCCCCTACCGAGTGACTAGGATGGAAGTATGAAACGATCAGCGGCCGAAATCCTCCATGAGTATGGACCCTTCCCGGGTGTCGACCACGTGCGTGGGGTTACGTTTGACGGCCAGCACGTCTGGTTTGCGTCCGGCGACAAGCTGAACGCCTTCGATCCGGCGAGCGGTAAGACGGTGCGCTCGATTGATGTCGCCGCGCATGCTGGGACGGCCTTCGACGGCCAGCATTTGTTTCAGATCGCCGAGGATCGTATCCAGAAAATCGATCCGAAGACCGGCCGTGTGGTCGCGACCATCCCGGCGCCCGGAGGCGGCGGTGACTCGGGGCTTGCGTGGGCCGAAGGGACCCTCTGGGTGGGGCAGTATCGGGACCGGAAGATCCATCAAATCGATCCCCAAACAGGGGCGATTCTTCGCACCATCGAGTCCAACCGCTTCGTCACCGGAGTGACCTGGGTCGACGGAGAGCTCTGGCATGCTACCTGGGAAGGTGACGAGAGCGATTTGAGGCGAGTCGATCCTCGAACAGGAGAGGTCCTGGAGAGGCTCGACATGCCTCCCGGAATAGGCGTGTCGGGGCTCGAGTCCGATGGCGGCGATCAGTTCTTCTGCGGGGGCGAAAACAGCGGGAAGGTGAGAGCCGTCCGCCGACCNNCGGCTCCAGGACGGAGGACTCTCCTCCAGCCCTCAAGCCGTGACGGGAACCCGGTCCGCGCTCTTCCTCTCAACGAGGCGTTGCGGGGCAGCCGGCCCAACTTAAGATCACGGCTTTTCACGGCACTGATTCTTTAGAAATACGGTGACGGTCGCAACGACGGCGTTTTTTTGCAGAAAATCCACCGCTTCAGTGCAGGAGATACGAAGGCTGGCATCGCCAGGGACCATGTAAATTTTGGCGCTGGGACTTTCCGCAGAAAGAGCAATCCATGCATAAGGAAAGTGCTCATCGTTTGTTTTGAATCCTGCAATCTGCTGTTCTCGAATTCTATCGGGGCCGAGCACCAAAGGAGTGACTATCTTCTGGTTTCTATATTGGATCTCAACACCTTGGAGCTCAGCATACACCGACTTCTGATCTATAACACCGCCAATGCCAAAGAACTGGATAAACCAGATCAGGATCGTAACGCCTAAGGCAGCAAAAAGGATGATCAATATCAACCTAGCCAGCTTGCCAAACGATAGATCTACTATGGCCTGTTAAAGCTCTGGTAGGAAGAGGGCGCTTGGCGTCCCGGGCGGAGCGTTTGGGTTGCTGCCCCCGGGCAAACTCTGCGTCTCTGATTTTACGTCTGAAGGCAACTCGAGTCCATTAGCGGGGCCGCCAAGGCCTGCGGTATTATGTCGGAGAGCTGTTAAATCCCTAACATTGGATACCCATTTTTCAATCTGTTAGCCGCTGCGTTAATTTGATAAAATGTGACTAATTCGAGAATTTCACCGCCGTTCGCGCGGGTGTCTGCCGCCGGTCCTGGTTCCCGACCAGACACGACTGACTGCTAACTACGTTAGGCGCCTTAGGCCAGTCTCGAGGCAAAGATGAATTCAATGGAATTCAGCGTGAGGTGCGCCACGAAGGGCGCCAGTAGACCGCCACGCCATAGGAACAAGCCAGCAAACACGCCCCCTGCGAGGCCGCCGACGAGCGCCATGTACCATAGGCCACCGGCCCAGTGCAGAAGTCCGAACAAGAAGCAACTCAGGACCACGGCCCAGGGCTTGCCGATCGACCTGGTCAATACCGGAATTGCATAGCCTCGGTAGAGCGTCTCTTCGACTAGAGGCGCCAGCAGCACATTCGCGATGAAGAACAAGCCGATGCTGGCGGACACGGTCGGAAGGACGGACCCGGGTGGCACATAGTCACCAACAGCGCGCTGAAGAAACTCCAGGGCGGAGCTTAGCAGAAAGACGTAGGACAAGGCGAGCAAGCCCCCGGCCAGCACGCCGAATGCCGCATCGCGCAGCCCCTTCGGCGCCGGCGGCAGAGTCCACACCGCCTCGTACCGCAGCGCCAGGAACAGGAGAAGTCCCAGGCTCGCGCTGACGCCGAGAAGAATTTCGGGCATCAACAGCGGGACGCGCCGGGCGATTTGGCCGGCGTCGATCCCTTGGAATCCAAGAAACGATGATGCGCCGACAATCCCGGCCAAGAAGAGAACGGGGCCTGCGAACAGCAGCAGCCACGCTTTCTTCGGAACGGTCAGCAATGACACGGCGACCACCATCTCCGTTCTTGCCATGGGGCCAGCCTGGAACCGTCCGGCAAGCGACGCGCGGCCCTTGACGAATGTCAACGGTCACTTCCACATCAGACCATCTACCTACCCCTCGGTCAAGGTCCGCATTCCACCACCCATCTCGGCCATTCACGCATTTGACGCTAACGTCCGCGTCGGCGCAGAGGCAATGATCGACCGAATGGCGAGCATGGGCGCTTTGCAGTCGGCACCACACCTTCGTGAATGACTGCTTCTAAGAATCGGAACCTAGCCTTGGAACGACTAGGTCGGGTCGGTTCCGGTGGTTCGATCGCGGCACGAACTACAATCAATTATCTACCATCTCGGTCCGCTTGCGAACTCAAAATCTACGTTTTTTCAGGCGACAAAACACATTCATTGTACTTCGCTTGGCGAGCCTTTTCCATTGCAGCAAACACAATCAAATCGGGAGAGCCCATTTTTCGAAAGGAAGAACAGGCGCCGCAGTCACATGCCTGGAGAAGGCGACGGGCGCAGCGGCGAGGGAGGCTCTGCTTC
>PLUZ01000308.1 GCA_003162995.1 Methylocapsa sp.
GAACATCAAATGTTCCTGTGGATAAGCCTGGATAACTGTTGCCAGAAATTCTGATTTGGAACGTCAAATGGCAGATTCGCACATCGTTGTCAGAATTAGGACATCTCCCTGAGATTATTCCGACACGCGTGGCGATGTTTTGAAGTTAATTTCAGGACGCGCTCGGGCGAGCAAAACGCCCCGGGGCTGCGCCCAAAGCCTGCAAGCTCATTCAGAACAGCTATCAAATTATTGTCGGGCGTTTTGGGCGCTTCCGCTTGCGTCGTTCCGGCGTGTCTTTATTTCTATGGTTGTCTGCCATGTGAGCGATATAACGATTAAGCTACACAAGGAGAGCGTATTTCGGCGAAACGGACACCGGGTTCGCCAATACATATTTTCATCATCTCGGGAGGTTTTTTCATGCATCGCCGTCGAGTATTGAAAGCGCTAGCCGGGCTAGCCCTGTGCCCAGTCTGTGCGAATATCGGATTTGCCGCGGAGGAAGCGCATTGGAGCTACGAAGGCGCCCATGGTCCGGCCCATTGGGGTGATCTCGAACCGGCGGACCAAACCTGTTCAGTGGGTTGCCGGCAATCGCCCATTTCCATCGACAGCACGATCGAGGCGCGGCTCGCAACGCTCGAATTCGCCTGGGCGCGGCAGGCTAACACAATCGTCAATAATGGTCATACGATCCAACTTAATTTCGACGATGGAGGCACCCTGACTGTAGGCTCCAATCGCTATACATTGGTTCAGTTTCACTTCCATCATCCGGGTGAGCATCGCATCGACGACAAAGGCTTTCGAATGGAGGCACATTTCGTTCATCGCAATGCTGCCGGTTCACTCGGCGTCATCGGCGTGTGGATGGTGGCTGGCAAGTCGAATCCGGTGTTCGCCAAAGTGGTTGCGACCATGCCGCCGGCCGAAGGCCCGCCCGTCAAGGCCGATCCGGGCATCGATCCGAACGGCTTACTTCCTGCTAAGTTTGGCTATTATCTTTATTCCGGTTCCCTCACTACGCCGCCCTGCAGTGAAACTGTCGACTGGATGCTACTGACCAATCCAATCGAGGTGGCCGAAACGGATATTGCCGCATTCGCCACGCTTTATCCTATGAACGCACGGCCGGTCCAGAAGCTCGACCGCCGCTTCGTGCTGCGCTCTAGCTGATCCCAAGCCGCGTCCACGGCCGCTCCGCGCTTCCCGGGAACCCCGCGAAACCGCATGCAGGGCGCCAGGGCCCGTTGTTTGGCTAGAAAGCCTGAGCGCAAAATTCCTGTCTTGCGCGCAAATATTCAGCGCGCAGTCTCGCGATAATATCGGCGGCGGGCAGAACATCATCGATCGCGCCGACGCTTTGCCCTGCCCCCCAAATGTCCCGCCAGGCCTTGACCGTTTCGGCAGACTTCGCCGCCTCGAAATTCATCGCGGTCTTGTCGCGCGAGGGCAAATGATCCGGATCGAGGCCCGCATTGATCACGCTTTGGCGGAGATAATTGCCAGGCACGCCAGTGAAATAGGCCGAATACAGAATATCCGCGGCATCGCTGGCCGCGATCATCTGCTTATAGCGCGGATCGGCATTGGCCTCTTCCGAGGCGATGAAACGGGTGCCGACATAGGCGAAATCGGCGCCCATCGCGCGCGCGGCGAGAACACCACGCCCCGTCGCGATCGCTCCGGCGAGCGCGATGGGACCTTGCCAAAACTTGCGCACTTCCTCCATGAGGGCGAAAGGAGAAAGGGTCCCGGCATGCCCGCCGGCCCCGGCGCAGACGAGGATCAGCCCATCGACGCCTGCCTCGATGGCTTTTTTCGCATGGCGCACGCCGATGACATCATGGAAGACCAACCCGCCCCAAGAATGCACGCGGGGAACGATTTGGGCCGGCGCCGAAAGGCTGGTGATGACGATTGGCACTTTATATTTCTCGCAAAGATCGAGATCGGCCGCCAGCCTATCGTTGGACGCGTGAATGATCTGATTGACCGCGAAAGGCGCGACCTCGGCGCCGGGATTAGCTTTCCTGAATGCCGCGAGTTCGGATGTGATTTGGGATAGCCAAGCGTCGAGCACCAGTTCCGGCCGCGCGTTGAGCGCCGGAAAGGCGCCGATCACACCGTTCTTGCATTGCGCGAGCACGAGCTGCGGATTGGAAATGATAAAAAGCGGCGCGCCGATGACCGGCAGCGACATTGGTTGCAGTTTGTCCGGCCACGCCATATCGCCCCCTACTTTATGTCATTTGAAAGCCGAAGCGATTACATTCGGACAGTGGCACGTGGATCATCGAAAAGCCCCCGGCGCGCGATTGGCTTGCGCGGCACTTTCATGACCTTCAATCGCGAGAAGCCGGAGCTTCATCGTGATGCCGCCATGTGCCGAGAAACCGCCGATCCTGCGGCCAGCCGCGACAACGCGATGGCACGGCACAATGAGTGCGAACGGGTTTCGTGCGAGAGCTTGCCCCACGGCGCGGGCCGCCCCGGTGGCGCCCGCCACCTTCGCGAGGCCGCCATAGGTCGTAGATGCCCCCCACGGAATGGCGCGCGCGGCCTCATAGACGCGGCGGTGGAATGGGGGAAGAGCGTCCATGTCGAGCCGGACAAATGAGAGATCGCTTGGCAAGCCGCGCAGAAGCCCGGCGAGCGCATCCCGTACGCACGCCATCTCAGGCGGCAGCACGGCCTGCCACGCATCAGGAAATCTCTGGAGCACGTGGCCGCGCGTCTTTGCTTCGTCGGCCTCGGGAAGCTGCACGCCCACGACGCCGCGAGCGCTCCACGCAATCGCGCAGCGGCCAATCGCCGTATCAAAAAGGGCATAGAAGATCGTCATAACAANNGTAGCATTTGGCGCGAAATGCGCACGGGAAAAATGGTTTTGGAAGTCCTCCTAAGCCATGAGGAGAAGCCGGCCTTGGCCGCGCCGCCAATCCTCTGAACCTGCCCCAAAAGCTCATAATAAAGTGATGAGCCACCATCAGATAAATAGATTCATTAACGTACCCGAATTCCACCATCGCTTTTATTTATATTACATAAAGTAGATAATATCTATGTATTTATACAGTTATATTATTTGAAAAAAGAAAAATATTCTCTTTAAGCGATGCTATACCGCTGCCAGCGGAGATAGTTACACAATTATCGAGAATAGGAGGTCAGTAAATGCCTGATGACATCGAACTGCGCCGAACTCTTAGCGAGCCGGCCGCCCGCCAGCTTGCCAATGCGACCAAAACCCGGGCGCAAATGCTGGCGATTACCCCGCGCTGGTTGATTTCTTTTTTGCCCTGGGTGCCGGTCGAGGCTGGCATCTACCGGCTGAACAAGGTCAAGGAAAGAGACGGCCTGGGCGAGGTCGAATGCAGCCCAAGCTGGGAGCGGGACACGGATCTGCCGGAAACCTTTGTTGATTATGATCAGACCCCGCGCGAATATTTCTTGAACGCGGTCACGACCGTTCTCGATGTCCAGACGCGCGTCTCCGATCTTTACAACCAGCCTTATGATCAAATCCAAGAACAGCTTCGCCTGCTCATCGAAAAGGTCAAGGAGCGCCAAGAGGCCGAGCTCCTTTATAACGCGGATTACGGTCTTATCAGCAATGCCGCGCCTTCGATGAAAATTTCCACACGCCGTGGCCCCCCGACTCCCGATGATTTCGATGAATTGATCGCCAAAGTCTGGAAGGAGCCGGCGTTTTTCCTTGCCCATCCGCGTGCCATCGCCGCTTTCGGCCGCGAATGCACCCAGCGTGGCGTCCCCCCGCCAACGATCAATTTGTTCGGCACGCCGTTTTTGACCTGGCGCGGGCTCCCGCTCGTGCCAAGCGACAAGCTCAAGATAAGTGATGCCGCCGACGGGACGGGCAAGACAACCATCCTGCTGATGCGCACGGGCGAAAAGAAACAGGGCGTGGTTGGGCTCTTCCAGCCGGGTGTGCCGGGTGAAGTGACGCCGAGCCTCTCGGTCCGCTTCATGGGAATCAATCGCAAAGCAATCGCCTCCTATCTGATCTCGCTCTACTGTTCATCCGCGATCCTCACCGAGGATGCGCTCGGCGTGCTCGAGAATGTGGAGATTGGTCACTATTATGAATATGCCTGATCCTCGCCACGCGGCGGCCAGCGCGCCGGTGACAACCCCGCCCGCTCCCCAATGGGGGGGCGAGGCGCCCTCGGTGATCGACCCCGGATTGATCGCGCGTTTGGCGAACACCTTTCTCAATGCGTCGCCTGGGCACACGATCGACCCGGGAACATTGGCAAATTTTGCCGCGGCACAAGAGCGTCCCCCAGCCCCGCCTTCGTCCGTGCCGGGTGCCATTGGTGCTGCCGCCGCGGCGCCAGGGACAAGCGTGCCCGGCGCGCTTGCCGCAGCTCCCTTCGTCACCGAATTGCCAGGCCATCAATCCCCGTTTGGCGGCCCGCCCACGGCCTCCATTGATCATGCAGGGCGGCATATTCCTGCTGCCGGGTTCGCAACGGGCCTCACCGGTGTCCCAGCCGGCGCCGCGGGGGCCCCGGTGGGTCTACCAAGCTCTGGATTGTCGACTCCTGCATCCGAAAAAGGCCAAGAGGCGCCAGGGCTGGCGCCGCAAGGGTTTCTGGGCGAAGCTGATCTGCGCGCTCTGCCGCAAAATCTCGGCCTACTGACCTCCCTCGTGCCCACCACCTTGCCTTCGGGATTTTCTCCCGTTGGATTTTCGCACGGCGCCGTCCCTGCGGCAGGTCCGGCTAGCCAGGGCGAAGCCCTTTATTTCCTCACCGAAGCTGGACCGGCCGCAGCGCCCGCGCTGCCCCTCCCGCCTGCCGCCGCGCTGCCTTGGGCGAGCGTTCCCGGCCCATTGTTCGATCCCAGCCAATCCAGTCAAAGCCTTCCCTCCGGTGCGCCTACCACCAGCGGTGTCCCCGCTCCTTCAATCGAGCAAAGCCCGGCTTTCTCGCCAAACTATCCGTCCGAAGCGGACCTGCGCCCGCAAACCTCCGGCGATCTGACGGCTTTCCCGCCAGCCACTTTTCCATCCGGATTTTCGCACGGCTCCGTGCCCGCAACTCCGGCGATCCCGGGCGAAACTCTGTATTTCCTGAATGAAAGCCAAGCCGCGAGCGCGCCAGCCACAGCCCAAAATACGCCGGCCGCGCCCAGGCTAGAGCCGGTGCTCGCGCCTGATCTCATTTCCGGCACACGCGCCTTCGATGCTTATGCGATCAAGCGGGATTTTCCGATTCTGCATCAGCAAATCCATGGCAAACCTTTAATCTGGCTTGATAATGCGGCGACCACGCAGAAGCCACAGGCGGTCATCGACCGGCTCTCTCTGTACTATGAGAATGAGAACTCGAATGTCCACCGTGGCGCCCATGCGCTTGCCGCGCGCTCGACCGACGCCTATGAGGCAGCGCGTGAAAAAGTCCGCCGCTTCCTTGGCGCGGGATCCCTCAACGACATTATTTTCGCGCGCGGCGCGACTGAAGCCATCAATCTCGTGGCCCAGGCCTGGGGCCGCCGTAATGTGCGGGAAGGCGACGAGATCGTCATCACCTGNNCTCGAACATCACGCCAATATCGTGCCGTGGCAAATGCTCTGCGCCGATGTGGGCGCGGTCTTGCGGGTTGCTCCGGTCGATAACAGCGGCCAGGTGATTTTGGAGGAATATACGAAGCTGCTGTCGCCGAAAACGCGGCTCGTATCGCTGCCTCAGGTCTCGAATGCACTCGGGACAGTGACGCCGGCACAGGAAATGGTCGCGATCGCGCATCGCCATGGCGCCTGCGTGCTCGTCGATGGCGCCCAGGCCGTGTCGCATATGCCGGTCAATGTCCAGGCGCTCGATTGCGACTTCTACGTCTTTTCCGGCCACAAGGTTTTCGGCCCAACCGGCATCGGCGTTCTCTATGGCAAGCCCGAGGTGCTCGCCGCCATGCCGCCTTGGCAGGGCGGCGGCAATATGATCGCCGACGTTACCTTCGAGAAAACTGTCTATCAGGCGCCGCCACTGCGCTTCGAGGCAGGCACCGGCAATATCGCGGACGCGGTCGGGCTTGGCGCCGCGATCGACTATCTCAACCGGATCGGCATGGCAAATATCGCAGCCTATGAGCATGGGCTGCTCGGCTATGCGACGCAGGGGCTTCTCGGCGTGCCTGGCCTCACCATCATCGGGACGGCGAAGGAAAAAGCGGGCGTGATCTCCTTCGTGCTCGATGGCTGCCGCAGCGAGGATGTCGGCGCCGCGCTCGACCGGGAGGGTATCGCGGTCCGCGCTGGGCATCACTGCGCGCAGCCGATCCTGCGCAGGTTCGGGCTCGAGACTACCGTGCGCCCTTCCCTCGCCCTCTACAACACAAACGAGGATATCGACGCGCTCGTTGCCGCTCTGCACCGCATCCAGACACAGAAGAGCTATCGCGCGCGGTGATTTTAGCCGCCGATGGCTGCCAGGCGAGGCGCCATAGGCTTTCGCGGAAAGTCCCGAGCACAATCCCAGCACGCTATCCGTGCACGGAGCGGGCGCAACATTTCCGTACGCGTGTTCCAAACTGCTCGAATTGAACAACACCGTTCCGCTTCGTCTTTGAGACTAAAAAACTCAACATGATGCAATGATACAAGATAAACATTCTTTCACATAATGTAAAAATAGAAAAACATTCTCTTGATTTAATGCTACATGATTTCGGCTCAAAGCTGCTCTATAATGACTAGATACACAGCGCGAGCAAGATCAATTATAAGTCGAAACCGGCATTGGCAACGAACCGGCCGACAGGCTGCACGTTAAAGCTATAGCCAAAACAATGACAAAGCCGATGCACTGGAATGGTCCCTCACTCCATAATTCCTCCGGTCCCTTCCGTCAGGCCATTTGCGTGGAGTAGATCGCGACATGGACGATCGAGTCAAAGAATATGAGGATGGCACCCGCGCCGAGTCACAGTGGGATCTGCATCGCATTGTTTCGGAGCTGCGGACTCTGCGCGGCGAGTGGCGGCAAAACACAAAACCCGATGGCGTGACCTACGAGCTGCCATCGCAAGAAGCGCTGTCCGATGTTCTAGAGGGATTGTCCGCGGCGCTTTTTCCAAGGCATTTTGGTCCCCCGTCACTTACCGAGGAGGAAGTCGATTCTTTCATCGGACGTACGCTCGACGGAGCACTGCAATCCCTCCTTGAACAAGTGCGCCGGGAACTGAAGCTTGCATCCGGTTTGCCGGACAACGGCAGCGCGCAGCGAGAGGAGCAGGCAAGCAAGATCACGCGCGCATTCGCTGCAAATCTGCCAAAGGTACGGTCTCTTCTCGAAAGTGATATTCTGGCTGCCTTTCAGGGAGACCCGGCGGCGCTGAGCATCGATGAAGTGCTCTTCTGCTATCCTGGCGTTGTCGCGGTCACACGTCATAGGCTCGCGCATGAGCTCTATGAATTAGGCGCGCCTCTGCTCGCCCGCATTATTGCAGAGATTGCCCATTCCGACACGGGGATCGACATTCATCCAGGCGCCAAGATCGGCGGCAGCTTTTTTATCGACCACGGCACCGGTGTCGTCATCGGCGAGACCGCGGTCATCGGCCGGAATGTGCGGCTATATCAGGGCGTGACGCTGGGGGCCAAGCGGTTCGCCGTGGATGACAATGGCGCCTTGCTCAAGGGAGGGGCCCGGCACCCCATTATCGAGGATGATGTTGTGATCTACGCCGGCGCAACCATCCTTGGCCGGATCACCATTGGCCGAGGTTCTACGATCGGCGGCAATGTCTGGCTCACCCGCAGCGCGCCACCAAAGAGCAACATCACACAAGCGCAGGCGCGCAGCGACATCTTCATCGACGGCGGCGGAATCTGACCGGGACCTATGGTCGAAAGACCAGCGCGCGCGGCGCCGGAGGCGGTTAAGAATGCGCGCTCGGGTGAATTCAGATGGGATTGCTACTGAAAAGCGACATTCACGATTTCATAGCTCTTGCCGCCACCTGGCGTATTCACCTCGACCGAATCACCGGTTTTCTTGCCAATCAAGGCGCGCGCCGTCGGTGAGGTAATCGACACACGTCCGGCCTTCACATCGGCCTCGCTCTCGCCGACGATCTGGTAAATCTTTTTTTCGTCCGTGTCCTCGTCGACGAGCGTTACCGTCGCGCCGAATTTGATCGTGCTTCCAGAGAGTTTCGAGACGTCGATAACCTCGGCACGCGACAATTTGTCCTCGAGTTCGGCTATGCGCCCTTCGTTCAAGGACTGCGCCTCCTTGGCGGCGTGATACTCCGCATTTTCGGACAAATCGCCGTGCGTACGCGCTTCCGCGATCGCTTGGATAATGCGCGGACGTTCGATTTGCTGGCGCCGCTTCAACTCCTCTTCGAGGGCGGAATATCCACCCGCCGTCATGGGGAACTTGTCCATGCTCATTCTCTTTCGCGTCTCTCTACTGCTCTCTTTTGCGGTCAGGGCATAATCCGATGAATTTCGATCGGCCAGTGCTCCAAGCGCTTCGATTTTGCATGATCACGGATCAAAACCAATTCCAATGTCATGCTCTAGCTTTACCGGTTCCCGAACTGGCGCAACGTACGGCCGCGCCCTAGTATTTGTTTTATCGCATTTTCTTGCCCCGAACCGGTGTCCACTTCGCTTGACAATGCTCTCGTATACTTTCCATCGCAATGCATTCACGGTGGTGCCCGCCAATGCCGCGGGTCCCGCCAAAGGCCAATCCTGTCGAAGCCAGAGTGTAACAGACACCTTCGCGGAACCGGCCGCAACTGGCGCTGTTTTGCTGGGGCACTGCCGATCCGCGATTTTACCGCGGTACAGCCGCGCTTTAGACCATGCTCGCTTCAAGTTCGATCGGTCATGGTCTCATTCACTTTGATTTTCGCACGATCTTATCCAAAATGTCTGCAACTTTTTTTAGATCAGTTTCTAGACAAAATAATCCTGCAGGGCGCGAACCTCCAGATCGCCTGCGAGATAAGCCCGAATTCCCTGTGACGCGGCGATCGCGCCTGCCAGAGTTGTGTAGTAAGGCACTTTATGCAAGAGGGCGGCGCGGCGCAACGACCGGGAATCCGAGAGAGCTTGCGCGCCCTCGGTCGTATTGAACACAAGCTGTATATCGCCGTTTTTGATGAGGTCGACGACATGCGGCCGGCCCTCGGAAACCTTATTCACTCTCTGCGCCTTGACGCCCTCGCTATTGAGATAGCGCGCGGTGCCGCCGGTCGCGGAGATTTTGAAACCGAGGCCTGCCAATAATCGCATGGTTTCGAGGACGCGCGGCTTATCGATATCGCGTACCGAAACAAAGACGGTGCCTGTTCTTGGGACTTTCGTGCCGCTGCCGAGCTGGCTCTTGGCGAAAGCGACCGGAAAAGAGCGATCAAGTCCCATGACCTCGCCGGTCGAACGCATTTCCGGCCCGAGCACGGTATCGACCCCGGGAAACCGGGCGAACGGGAACACCGATTCCTTGACGCCGATGTGATCGAGATACGGTGGCCGCAATCCGAAGCTGGAGAGGCTTTCTCCGGCCATGATCCGCGCCGCGATCTTGGCGATCGGTACCCCGATCACCTTGGCGACAAAAGGCACCGTCCGCGCCGCGCGCGGATTGACTTCGAGCACGTAGATTTCATCGCCCTTCAGAGCATATTGCACGTTCATCAAGCCGCCGACGCCAAGCGCCAGGGCGAGCTTCTTGGTCTGATCTTCGAGCTCGGCGATCTTTTCCTTCGCAAGCGAGCGCGGCGGCAGCGAACAGGCGCTGTCGCCCGAATGGATTCCCGCCTCCTCGATATGTTCCATGATCCCGCAAATGAAGACTTGGCTACCGTCCGAAAGTGCATCGACATCGATCTCGATGGCGTCCGACAGATAGCGGTCGAACAAAAGCGGGTTCTTGCCAAGCACGGTATTGATCTGCCCGGTCTTGTCATTCGGATAACGGGCTTTGATTTCGGATGGAACCAGGCCCGGAAGCGTGCCGAGCAGATAGTCGTCGAACGCCGCCTTGTCGAAAATGATCGCCATCGCCCGCCCGCCCAGCACATAGGATGGACGCACAACGAGGGGTAGACCGAGGTCGGCGGCGATCAGACGCGATTGCTCGACCGAATAGGCGATCCCGTTCATCGGCTGCTTCAGGCCCATTTTGTCGAGGAGCCGCTTGAAACGGTCGCGATCCTCGGCAAGATCAATCGAATCGACCGAGGTCCCGAGAATAGGAATGCCCGCCTGTTCGAGCGCATGCGCGAGTTTGAGCGGCGTCTGGCCGCCGAATTGCACGATCGCGCCCTTGAGCTCACCCGCCTCGCCTTCCTTGGCAAGGATTTCCAGCACGTCTTCGGAGGTCAAGGGTTCGAAATAGAGCCGGTCGGAAGTATCATAATCGGTCGATACCGTCTCGGGATTGCAGTTGACCATGATCGTCTCGAAACCGGCCTCGCGCAGGGCGAAGCTCGCATGGCAACAGCAGTAGTCGAACTCGATGCCCTGCCCGATCCGGTTCGGACCGCCGCCCAGAACGACGATTTTCCGGCGCGCCGTTGGGTGCGATTCGCAGGCGGGCGCCGGACCAAAAGGCGGCGCGTAGGTCGAATACATATAAGCCGTAGGCGAGGAAAATTCCGCCGCGCAGGTGTCGATCCGCTTGAACACCGGGTGCACGCCGAGCTTTTTGCGCAAGCCGGACACGTCCGCCTCAGGCACGCCAGCGAGGCTCGAAAGACGCGCATCGGAAAACCCCGCCGCCTTCAACATTCGCAAATTGGCCGCGTCTCCAGGCAAACCATGCGCGCGAACCTTGGCTTCGAGATCGAGAATTTCCTCGACGCGCGCGATGAACCACGGATCGATGCCGCAAGCCTCGTAAATCTCGCCAAGCGGCATGCCATGACGCAGCGCCTCTGCGACCACAAGCAGCCGGTCGGGCGTGGGGCGGCCCAAGGCGGCGCGCAGAACATTCATGTCGTCGCCGAGGCCAAGCCCCTCGATTTCGATTTCATCGAGACCGTCCAATCCGGTGTCGAGCGAGCGCAGTGCCTTTTGCAGACTTTCCGCAAAGGTCCGGCCGATCGCCATGGTTTCCCCGACGGATTTCATCGCGGTCGTCAGAATCTGCTCGGCGCCGGGAAATTTTTCGAAGGCAAAGCGCGGAATTTTGGTCACCACATAATCGATCGAAGGCTCGAAGGACGCAGGCGTCGCGCCACCTGTGATGTCATTGGCGATCTCGTCCAAGGTAAAGCCGACGGCAAGCCGCGCCGCAACCTTGGCGATCGGGAAACCGGTTGCCTTGGAGGCCAGCGCCGAGGAGCGTGAGACACGCGGATTCATCTCGATGACGATCATGCGGCCATCCTTCGGATTGACCGCGAATTGCACATTGGAGCCGCCGGTCTCGACGCCGATCTCGCGCAACACCGCGAGCGCGGCGTCGCGCATGGTTTGGTATTCCTTATCGGTTAAGGTCAGCGCCGGGGCGACCGTGATCGAATCGCCGGTGTGCACGCCCATCGGGTCGATGTTTTCGATCGAACAAACGATGATGCAATTGTCCGCCTTGTCGCGGACCACTTCCAGCTCGAATTCCTTCCAGCCGAGCACGCTTTCCTCGACCAGCACCTCGCTCGTCGGCGAGGCGTCGATTCCGCGCTCGATGATCTCGATGAATTCGGCCTTGTTATAGGCAATGCCGCCGCCGGTTCCCCCCATGGTGAAGGACGGCCTGATGATCGCCGGCAGACCTATATCGTCAAGGATGGCAAGCGCCTGGGATAAGGTTTTGATTTGATGCGAGCGCGGCGTTGAAAGGCCGATGCGCGTCATGGCTTCGCGGAAAAGTTTGCGATCCTCGGCCATGTCGATCGCGCTCGCGCTGGCGCCGATCATTTCCACATCGAATTTTTCGAGCACGCCCATTTTTTTCAAAGAGAGCGCGCAATTGAGGCCGGTCTGGCCGCCCATGGTCGGCAAAAGCGCGAAGCCGCCGGGAATGGCATAGCGCTCCTTGGCAATGATCTTGGCGACGATTTCCGGCGTGATCGGCTCAATATAAGTGCGATCGGCCATGTCCGGATCGGTCATGATCGTCGCTGGATTGGAATTGACGAGCACGATTCGATAGCCTTCCTCGCGCAGCGCCTTGCAGGCCTGGGTGCCGGAATAATCGAATTCGCAAGCTTGGCCGATGATAATCGGCCCCGCGCCAATAATCAGGATGGTGGAAATATCCGTCCGCTTGGGCATTTGGTCTCGTCTAAGCGCGTAAGCGCGCAAAAAAGGCCGCGTCAGGGAGGACCGCGGCGCGTCCTATTAGCAGAAACCGGACTTTTGCTGTTCCGGCCAAAATGGCTTCGTAGACGAGTTTATGGCCGCTGTGAACCCGGACGTCGCGGGGACAACCGCTCGGAGGCAAAGCCTTGCTTTTCACCCGGCCTCTCATAGCCGCGCCAAATGCAGGCGGGCCGAACGTTACTTTCGCCGGATTTTCACATCGAGGTTAGGCTGGACCTCCAACTGAATGCGCACATCGAGCAATGCGCCGCTCAGAGTGTCGAACACATGCGCATCGTCGGTCACGCCTAAGAAAGTCACATGCACGACACCATCGACGGTCGTAACCTCGCTCAGCTTTCCGCTCCCCTCCAGAATCCGCTTCTTGATTGCATCGGCAAGAGCGCGTTCAACTTCGACAGCATCCGCCACAAGCGCCTCCTTTTTAAGCCTAAGGTATATACGGTATATATGAGCAAGCTGCTCCGGCAAGCGCGTGGTTGGAGCAGTGGGACATCAAGCGCATGGCTTTGGCCCGGACAGTGTTAAGATTATGGCCCTACAAGATAATCGCGCCTGGCGCCATGAGAAATCGCGTGCTTATTGAATAATCTCGGCCTTGGCAAAACAACAGGCGCACCTCTCTTCGGCCGCAATCAAATCTTGTGGCGGAGACCCTGTCTCGTTATGTTGCCAAAATGAGCATGTATTCCGAAGATGGTTCGCCCGGATCTCGCCAAGACTATAGTGCCAAAGACACTGGAGTTAAAGAGTCGGGCGCCAAAGACACTGGCTTCCAAGCGTACGACGCGAAGGTACGGCGGCTGCATGGCGATCGCGGCGGCTTCGACGACTTCCACAGGCCACGGCGCCGGCGGGGAATTCGTGCGGTGCCGCTGCGCATCATCGTACCCAATCTCATCACTTTGCTGGCGCTATGCATGGGCCTCACCGCGATCCGTTTCGCGATCGAAGGGCAGTTCGAGATCGCTGTTGTCGCGGTCATTGTCGCTGCCATTCTGGATGGATTGGATGGACGGATCGCGCGGGTGCTGCGCGGCACCACACGGTTTGGCGCGGAACTCGACTCGCTTGCCGATTTCGTCGATTTCGGGGTTGCGCCGGCGCTCATCCTCTATTTTTGGGGCCTGCACGAGATGAAAAGTTTCGGCTGGTTCGCGGCGCTTGTTTTCGCGATCGCCGCGGCGCTGCGCCTAGCCCGTTTCAATGTCATGATCGACGACCCGAACCGGCCATCTTGGCAGGCGCATTTCTTCACCGGCATGCCAGCACCGGCGGGCGCCATAGTCGGGCTCTTGCCGCTCTATCTCAATCTCTCGATTCTCGCGGTTCCCAATGTGCGGGCGTCGGTCCCTTTCGAAATCGCCTATGTGTTGATCGTGGCGCTCTTGATGGCGAGCCGCATCCCGCATTTTTCGGGCAAAAGGATCGGCCGGGTGCCCCGCGAATATGTGATCGTCGTCCTTTTCGGGTTCGTCACTTGCATTCTTCTGCTTGCGATCTTTCCGATGGAGATGTTAATCGCTTTGTCCTTCATCTATCTGGCGACCATCCCCTTCGCCATCCGCCGCTTCAACGCCTATGCGGCGGAGGACGCCGCGAGGCAGGCGGGCGTGGCCGCAACCCAAGCGCCGCCCATTTCGCAAGCGCGAACATGACAGGCCGCATTCAACCGGCGCTGTGGTTGCCTCCGCGAACGCCCTGCCCTGATGATGAATGCACAAGCATCAAGGCAAGCCGGAGCTGAAAGGCGGCCCGGACAGTTCACAAAGCCGCGTTTCTCGATTAGGGTCCGCGCCGCAAGCCTGGCCAGGCCGCCGCGGAGCGACGGCGGTCTAAATATAAGGAAACAAATGTCGAAGGAAGAATTGCTCGAATTTCCAGGAACGGTCATCGAATTGCTCCCCAACGCGACCTTTCGCGTCAAACTCGAAAACGACCACGAGATCATCGCTCACACGGCGGGAAAAATGCGCAAGAATCGTATTCGTGTTCTTACCGGCGATAAGGTTCTTGTGGAAATGACCCCCTACGACCTGACCAAGGGCCGCATTACCTACCGGTTCAAATGAGACAGAGTTCAGCGACGGAGAGCCGCTATGACCAGCGGCGATAAGGCTTGGCGGCCAAAGCTCATACTTGCCTCGGCATCGCCCCGGAGGCTCGAGCTGCTGCAACAGATCGGCATCGAACCAGATGCCCTGCTTCCCGTCGATCTCGATGAAACCCCGCGCAAGAATGAATTGCCGAGGACTCTCGCCGCGCGGCTCGCCGAGGAAAAAACGAGAGCCGCCGCAGCAATTGCTGCGCGTAGAGAAGAGCTTGCCGAGGCCTATATCATTGGGGCCGACACGGTTGTCAGTGTCGGCCGCCGCATTCTGCCGAAATGCGAGATTGTGGCAGAGGCGGCGCAATCCTTGCGGCTTTTATCAGGGCGGGCGCACAGGGTTCACACCGCGGTCTGCCTCATCACGCCAAAGGGCCGCGCGCGCCATAAGCTTGTCGAGACGAGGTTGCGCCTCAAGCGGCTCTCGGCAGATGAGATCGAGGCCTATCTCGGATCGGGCGAGTGGCGCGGCAAGGCCGGAGGCTATGCGCTCCAGGGTCTTGCCGGCGCTTTCGCCCAAAAACTTGTAGGATCTTATTCCGCGGTCGTCGGTCTGCCGCTTTACGAGACCATGTCTCTGCTTTCCGGCGAAGGCTTTCCGGCCTATGTTTCCTGGTTGAACAGGGTGTGACCTCCTCCTTCTCGCACCGGCCGAACCCATGATTGATGCCAAATCTGAAAAACCTTTCGCGGAGACAACCGGGGGGACTTCAGCAAAGCCCTGTCCCATCTGTGGAAAACCCGCCGTCTTTGCAACCCGCCCGTTTTGTTCGAAGCGCTGTGCCGACATCGATCTCCACCGCTGGCTCGGCGGCGTTTACGCCATTCCGGCCGCGGCTGCGGCCGCAGGAGGCCCGGACGAGGAAACAGACGGCCAGGATGCAGACAAGAACTAAAAGCGGGAGATGGTTTTGCGCGGCACTCGCTGTGGAAACGCCACAAAGATCGGCACAAAACGCGTGACCTTATAAGTTGTCAGCCTTTTTTCCGGACAATGCATGTTTTTCACTGCCTCGAAAATCTTTTGGTTTGTCGCCGAGCCGGTCTCTTTGGCCATTTTCGCGGGTATTTTAGGCATCTTCCTTTCGTTCACCCGTTTCGTACGCGCGGGCCGGATACTCATGGCCGGCGCAATCATCGCGCTTGCCGTTGGCCTACTCACCCCGATCGGAGCGGTCCTTTTGCGGCCCCTGGAGGACCGTTTCCCGCAACCGTCGGCCGATATGCCCTCGCCTGCCGGAATCATCGTACTTGGCGGCGCCGTGGAAACAGCAAAATCGGAAGCACGTGGGCAGGTCTACCTGGACGCCGAGGCCGCCCGGATGACCACCGGCGTCGAATTGGCGCGGCGCTATCCCACTGCACGGCTCGTCTACACAGGCGGATCGGCAGGATTTCCCTACAAGGGACCTGCGGAGGCGATCAGTGCGCGGGAACTCTGGCTTTCCCTGGGCGTGCCCGTCGAGCAAATGATATTCGAGGCGAAGTCCCGAAACACCTGGGAAAATGCTGTTTTCACGCGTGAACTCGTTAAGCCGAGGCCTGGCGAGCGCTGGCTGCTCGTGACCTCGGCGTGGCATATGCCGCGATCGGTCGGCATATTCCGCCGCGTGGGTTTTCCGGTCGTGCCTTATCCGGTCGCTTATCACACTTTTGGCGATGCAAGGGATTTTCAGTTGTCCACCCCCATGATCGACAAGGTGTCTATGCTCGATTTGGGCGTGCGGGAATGGATAGGTCTCTTGGCTTATTGGCTGACCGGAAAGACGGATGCGCTGTTTCCAGCGCCGTGACCTGAGCGAGCCAAAATGCGCGCCCGAGGGAAATGTCCATTTCTATGGCGCGTGTCTTGGCATGGCTGTAAAAAAGTCTGTCCTATTCCAAACCTTGCTATTCTTGTGATCAATTGTCATTTGTTTGCGTCATAAATCTGTCATCTTCTAAATGCTTGCACGATACTTCCGGCGAATGTAGAAACTGCGGAGCACGAAGTTTAGGGAGGCGTCTGCGGGCGGTTTCGTGCAATTGCTCACGCCCCGTT
>PLUZ01000120.1:0-160 GCA_003162995.1 Methylocapsa sp.
TCGACGAGGAAGACGACATGGAAAACTCGGTCTCGCTGTCCGCGATGGAGGCCGAACTCAAGCCCAAGGTCGTCGATACGTTCGACAGGATCGCCAACGCCTATAAAAAACTCCGGCGGCTGCAGGATCAAAACGTCGTCAATAAACTGAAAAACGAAAC
>PLUZ01000120.1:220-10758 GCA_003162995.1 Methylocapsa sp.
CTCTATGACATCAACAGGCGTTTGATTGGGCTTGAGACAAGGCTGTTGCGCCTGGCGGAGGGCTCGGGTGTTACCCGTGAGGATTTTCTGAAGAATTATCAGAATTCCGAGCTCGACCCGAAATGGCTTTTGCGGGTCTCCAAGCTCGGCGGCCGCGGCTGGAAGGATTTTGTCGCCCGCGCGAAAGAGCAGATCAAGGAGCTTCTTGCGGAAATTCACGGGCTCGCGACCGAGACGGGCCTTGAGATTCAGGAATTCCGGAGAATCGTCCATCTGGTTCAAAAAGGCGAGCGGGAGGCGCGTCAGGCCAAGAAGGAGATGGTGGAGGCGAACCTCCGCCTNNAAGCGGTGGATAAGTTCGAGTATCGGCGCGGATATAAATTCTCGACCTATGCGACTTGGTGGATCAGGCAGGCGATCACCCGGTCGATCGCGGATCAGGCGCGCACGATCCGCATCCCGGTGCATATGATCGAGACGATCAACAAGATCGTGCGGACGTCACGCCAGATGCTTCACGAGATTGGCCGCGAGCCAACGCCCGAGGAACTGGCGGAAAAACTCGCCATGCCGCTCGAAAAGGTGCGCAAGGTTTTGAAGATCGCCAAGGAACCGATCTCGCTCGAAACACCGATCGGCGATGAGGAGGATTCCCATCTCGGCGATTTCATCGAGGACAAGAATGCCATTCTGCCGATCGATGCCGCGATCCAATCGAATCTTCGCGAGACAACGACGCGCGTCCTCGCCTCCCTAACGGCGCGCGAGGAACGCGTGCTGCGGATGCGCTTCGGGATCGGCATGAACACCGACCACACGCTGGAGGAGGTTGGCCAGCAGTTCTCGGTGACCCGCGAACGTATTCGCCAGATCGAAGCCAAGGCGCTCCGCAAGCTGAAACATCCCTCACGCTCGCGCAAGCTCCGGAGTTTCTTGGATAATTGAGAGGCGGCCGCTGGCCGGGGGATGGGGATGTACCGCGCCCACGCCATTTAGGCGTGGGACGCTCTAGAAATATGCTGTAGAAATCCTAGCCTGTGAGGCTCAGTTTCCGCGAAGCGTGGCTGGGCCTTCCCCGATATGGACAAAACCTTGCGCAAGCGCGAGGGGCTTTGCCGCCGTTCCGCTGAAATGGCTAGCGTCGAGATCGCTTGCCGCGGTGGCATTGAAGGCCGAGACATAATCCGCTGAGGGCGTGTTCGACAGCACGTCGGGAATGATCCGCGCCGCCCGGCGCAGGCCGGTGAAGGATGGCCCAAGGATCGACGGCGCCTGGAAACTCGCGACTGCAACGTCAGCCGCGAGAGCGCGGGATCTGGACCGGTCGAGGCGCGCCGCCGGCGGTTGCGAAGTCGAGTGGCTGAGGGTTTGGCCTGGCGTCCTGCTTGTCGTGGCGGCTTGATCCTGCTCCGGCGTGTCCGATGCGAATGCCAGAACCTGGTTCGGGACGGCGCTGTCGCGATCCTTCGGCCCCTGGGTGATCACAACCGGAAGATTTGCAGCGCGCGCCAAGGGTGTATTCGTGCCCGCCGCCGTGGCGTCACTCATCGCATCGTTCTTTGAAGTCTGTGCGCCGGCTTTGCCTTGAGCTTGGTCCGGCGCAAGTGTGGCGACGCGTGTTAGCGCGGCTGGCCGCGCGGGGGGTGCGGGAGTATTGGCAAAAGCAAGGGCGATATAGCCGGCCAGCGCCGGGCGCTGCGGCGGAACCGGCGCTGGCGTCGAAAGGGTCCATCGCTTGCCGACGTTAAGATTGCTGGTGGCTGCCGCGTTCTGGTCCTTCTCGGCCGCTGCGGCGCTGGTGTCACGTGAACTTACTACGGAGCCCAAATCAGCAACGAGTGTCCGGTTTGCGCTCGCCGGGTTTGGTTCGTTACGCGGCGCATTTTTGTCCGGTATCTGAACGGATACTGCGGTTGCCGCTGGCGCGCTGCGGCCGCTGGAAGCAGCTAGACTCGCGGGCACCGCATCCGCGGGGCTCTCGCTGTTCGTGCGGAGGGAAGCGACCTCGGTTCCGCCGTGCCGCGCACGCGCGGACCGGGCGCTCTGAGGCGTGACCGCTTCGGCTTCTTTCTCTTCGTCTCTTTCTTCGTCGTGTTTGCCAAACAGCCAGGCAAACAATCCACCACCCGATGGCGCCGCTTGCGGCACATCGGCCATCACGCCGCCGCGCGAAGCGATTTCGGCGCGGGCTTCCTCGTAGCGGGGGAGCGTACGCCCATCGGCGGCTAGATGGACAGTCTTACCATCCGGGAACAGACGCACGAGCTGATCATAGCTCATCCGCGGCCAGGCCCTTACGTTGCCGACATCGAGATGGACGAAATTCGAACTCGGATACCAACCGACGCCGCCGCGTTGCAGGCGCATGCCGATTTCGCGAATTCTTTCCATCGGCATGCCAGGCATGGTCGTATCCATCGCCCGGCCCAATATATGTTGCGAATGTTCGGCGACCGCATGCGAGCGGCTGCGCAGCATCGCGTTGGTTTGCGGTGAGCGGTATGCCGAAACGATCGAGATCGGCTGGGTTGCCCCGGCAGTCCTATAGGCCTCCCAGATCACGTCGAAGAGGCGCGGGTCCATCCTTGTGCGATCATTGTTGCGCCAATCGCGCAGAAAATAATTGAGCTTTTCGAGAACCGCCTGATCATAGGAGCCGTTGACGCGGAAGGTCGCCTGGATCGATTCGCCCGTGTGGGAATGATAGAGGTTCAAGGTGCGGGTGTCGCCGTTCGCGACCGCCGTTTCCGTCGAGGAAGGAATGATCATGCTCGACAAGAGCGCCACGATTCCGGTTGTGGCAACGAGACAGGCATATCTCATGGTGGCCGGGAGAGGACGCGGTTGTCGCAAGTTAAATCTCGCAGTTCTGGCTGGACGGAGCGAGCCTTGGTTTGAGAGCCGTAGCACATCGATAAGGAAGCATAGCGATGATGAAGCGGACTCGTCTAAAATTTTAGATTTGACCGTTAACAATTAACGGCTCGTCACCCGCCGGCGTATTTTTTTACTTCACGAATCGTCAACCATAATGGTGGCGATAATTTAGCAAATAAATCTTTGAATATGGCAAGCATATGTCCAAGCTTGCGCTGCGGTTTCGTCGTTCGAGTTTCGCTTGCGTTTTCCATATGTTTACGTTGCGTAGGGGGCGCGCGTTCGGGGCATTGCCGGGGCGCCTTTGCGATCGCATGGCGAAGCTTTTGTGCCACATTCGGCGGCGCGCTCCATTTCCGCCGGGGACGGCCAATCGCCAAAATGTTTCAAGAAAAAGCCGATGGGAGAGCTTTGCGAGCAGTCCGTTGCGGCGCGTTTTTGTGGCTCTCCGCGCAAGAATTGCACTCCACTTCCGTCAACCTCGCTTCCCTTCGTATCGCTTTGCGGTTTAATGAGACGGTGGGCCGGTCTCCGGTTGCGGGCGAAGCGATCACGCCATTGTCCGGCTGTAAGGTGGAGGAGGTGGAATGGCTGGCTACGATGTCGATCTCTTCGTGATCGGCGCGGGGTCCGGCGGCGTGCGCGCCGCGAGGGTCGCGGCGGCCCATGGCGCCAGGGTCATGATCGCGGAGGAATTCCGCATCGGCGGGACTTGCGTGATCCGGGGCTGCGTGCCGAAAAAGCTCCTGGTCTATGCAAGCCGGTTCAAGGACCATTTTGTGGATGCCGCGGGGTTCGGCTGGACGCTTGCCCCCGCTTCCTTCGACTGGCCGACGCTCGTCGCCGCAAAGGAGAAGGAAATCTCCCGCCTCTCCGCGATCTATCGCAACAATCTCGACAAGGCAGGCGTCGCCATCGAAGACAGCCGCGCCGAAATCGTGGATGCGCATGGTGTGCGTCTTATTGCCGATGGCCGCAAACTGAGCGCAAGAATCATTCTTATCAGCACGGGTGGAGCGCCAGTGCTCGAACCGGATATTCCGGGGCGCGAATATGCGATCACCTCGAACGAAATTTTCGATCTTCCGGCATTGCCAAAGCGTATGCTGATTGTTGGCGGCGGCTATATCGCGGTCGAGTTCGCTGCGATTTTCGCGCGGCTCGGCACGGACGTCACGCTTGTTACGCGCGGCGAAAATGTGTTGCGCGGTTTTGACGATGATCTGCGTCTTGGGGTGCGCGACGGGCTTGCCCATGCTGGCGTCAAACTTCATTTCGGCATGCTGCCCACACGCATCGAAAAGACGCCAACCGGCTACCATGTGAGTTTGACGAGAGGCGAGTCGCTCGATGCCGAGCAAGTGATGATCGCAACCGGCAGGCGCCCGAACACCAAGGGGCTAGGCTTGGAACAGGCCGGCGTCGCCTGCGATAGTTTTGGCGCAGTGAAGGTCGATGCTCTTTCCAAGACAAATATCGAATCGATCTATGCTGTTGGCGATGTCACCAACCGGGTCGCCTTGACGCCGGTTGCCATCCGCGAAGGCCATGCTTTTGCCGACACGGTTTTTGGCGGCAAGCCGGAGGCCGTCGTGCATACCGACATTCCGACCGCCGTCTTCTCGACGCCGGAACTTGGCACTGTCGGCCTGACCGAGACGGAAGCGCGCGCGCGCTTCGATTGCGTCGATATTTATATGGCGAACTTCCGGCCCTTGAAGGCGGCGCTCTCCGGGCGGGAGGAGAAAACCTTGATGAAGATTGTCGTCGATGGCGTGACCGATCGCGTCCTGGGCGTGCATATCCTCGGCGAGGACGCCAGTGAAATGACGCAAGTTTTGGGCATTGCCGTCAAAATGGGCGCGAAAAAGGCCGATTTCGACGCAACCATGGCGCTGCATCCGACCTCAGCGGAGGAACTCGTCACCATGCGAACCCGCACCGCCCGGTTTGAGCGGGAAATCGCCGGCCCGGAAGGCCCAGACTGCGGACCGCTCGGCGAAGGGTAGGACTTCCGTTCCCATGTCGCATTTTCAAAAACCTCTGTATAAAGCGTTTTTGGTTTCGCCAGGTTAGGGGCGCCGCCCAAGGAGTAGAATATGCCCAACGAATGCTGGTCGCCCGCCAGTTGGAGAGGCAAGCCGGTCGAGCAGGTGCCCGTTTATGCCGACAAACCGGCACTGGCCGAGGTCGAGAGTCAGCTTGCGGGGTTTCCGCCGCTCGTCTTCGCGGGCGAGGCGCGCAAGCTTAAGCGAATGCTGGGCAAGGCCGCCGCGGGCGAAGCATTCCTTTTGCAAGGCGGCGACTGCGCCGAGAGCTTCGCCGAACACGCGGCCGACAATATCCGCGATTTTTTCCGGGTGTTTCTGCAAATGGCCGTGGTTACGACCTTCGCCGCGGCCCTGCCTGTCGTCAAGCTTGGCCGCATCGCCGGGCAATTCGCCAAACCGCGCTCGGCACCGAATGAAACGATCGATGGGGTCGAGCTGCCAAGCTATCGCGGCGATATCGTGAACGACATCGCGTTTGACGCCCGCGCGCGCGAGCCTGATCCGGCGCGCCAGCTGATGGCTTACCGGCAATCGGCGGCAACCTTGAATTTGCTTCGCGCCTTTGCGACGGGCGGTTATGCCAATCTCGAAAACGCGCATGGCTGGATGCTCGGCTTCATCAAGGATAGTCCGCAGTCCGCCCGCTATGAGGAACTCGCCTCCCGGATCACCGAAACTCTCGGGTTTATGCGCGCGATAGGCCTCGATCCCGAGGCGCATCAGGAGTTGCGCCAGACCGATTTTTATACCTCGCATGAGGCCTTGCTGCTCGGCTATGAGGAAGCGCTGACCCGCATCGATTCAACGACCGGAGATTATTATGCGACCTCCGGCCATATGATTTGGATCGGCGACCGCACCCGCCAGCCGGACCATGCCCATGTGGAATATGCACGCGGGGTGAAAAACCCTCTTGGTCTCAAATGCGGCCCCACCGTCTCGCCTGATGAATTGCTGAGACTCATCGACATTCTGAATCCAGCGAATGAACCCGGCCGTCTCACCTTGATTTGCCGCTTCGGCGCCGAGAAGGCGGCGGAGCGTCTGCCAGACCTCATCCGCGCCGTGAAAAGGGAAGGGCGCAGCATCGTTTGGTCGTGCGATCCGATGCATGGCAATACGGTCAAGGCGGCGGGCGGCTATAAAACGCGGCCGTTCGACAAGATCATGAGCGAAATCCGCACGTTTTTTTCAGTCCATCGGGCGGAGGGCACTTACGCCGGCGGTGTGCATCTCGAAATGACCGGAAAGAATGTCACCGAATGTATCGGCGGCGCCCGCGCGATATCGGAAGCCGATTTGCGCGATCGTTACCATACGTACTGCGATCCAAGGCTCAATGCCGAGCAAGCGATCGAAGTGGCCTTTCTCGTCGCAGAGCTGCTTAAGGCGGAACGGATCGAGCGCGGCCGCGCCCATGCCGATGCAGCGGAATAAAGGCCGCTTCTTTAGAGCGCATGATGACCGTTTTCCCAACTCTCTTTGTTTCGCATGGCGCTCCCAATCTCGTGCTGCACGAAAGTCCTGCGCGCGATTTTTTCATGCGCTTCGGCCAGGACCTTGGCAAAGAGCATGGCAGGCCGCGAGCGATCCTCATCGCCTCAGCACATTTCGACATGACTGTTCCGTCTTTCAGCGCGGATGAAAACCCCGGCATGCTTTACGACTTCAATGGATTCGAAGAGGAGCTTTATGCCAAAGTCTACCCCGCGCCTGGCTCGCCGCAGCTCGCGGCGGTTGCCGTGACACTGCTTGCGCAATCGGGGTTTCCCGCACAGAAAATTGCCGGCCGCGGCTTCGATCATGGGGTCTGGGTTCCACTCAGCCAGCTTTATCCCGAAGCCGACATTCCGGTCGTGCAGATGGCGATTTTGGCCAATGCGGGTGCCGGTTATCATATAGCGCTTGGCCGCGCCCTTGCGCCCTTGCGCCAACACGGCGTGCTGATTATGGGCTCCGGCAGCCTGACCCATAATCTCACCGAGGTTTTCAATGGCGGCCACGCGATCGACGCACCGGCGCAAGACTGGGTGCAGGATTTCGACGACTGGATTCTAAGCAAGGCCGAGGCTGGCGCGATCGACGCTATCGCCGACTATCGCACCCTCGCGCCCCATGCGCGGGAAAATCATCCGACCGAGGAGCATTTTTTACCATTGCCCTTTGCTTTCGGCGCGGCCGGGGAGGGAGCCAAGGGCAAGCGCGTCCATGCTTCGGTTGAGCGCGGGGTGATGGCGATGGACGCCTATATTTTCGAATGATCGACGCGCTTGAGCTGCCTAAGACGGGCTTGGAAGCGCCGGCCAACCGTCTTGTCATTGGCCTCGCGCAGATCGATTGCACAGTGGGCGACATAGCGGGCAATCTCGCGCGCATGCGCGCCGCCCGCGCCGAGGCGGCCGCATTCGGCGCCGATCTTGTGATGTTTTCCGAGCTTTTCATCGCAGGCTATCCGCCCGAAGATCTCGTCTTGAAGCCGGCGTTTGTGGAGGCTTGCCGCACTGCCTGCGAGGTTATCGCGGCCGACACCAGCGACGGCGGACCTGCGGTTCTCGTTGGCCTGCCATGGGGAGAGAATGGCCATTGCTACAACGCCTTTGCCCTGCTCGACAAAGGCCGCATCGAGGCCATCCGCTTCAAGGTTGATTTGCCGAATTACGGTGTGTTCGACGAAAAGCGCGTGTTCACACCGGGCCCCATGCCGGGGCCGGTGGTGTTCAAGGGTGTGCGCATCGGCATTCCCATCTGCGAAGATATTTGGGGCCCGGATCCGGTCGAATGCATCTCCGAGACGGGCGGCGAGATTCTCCTTGTTCCCAACGGCTCGCCTTATTGGCGCGGTAAGACAAACGAACGGCTTTCGGTCGCCGTCGCAAGGGTTGTCGAAAGCAAATTGCCGCTTGTCTATCTCAATCAGTTTGGCGGCCAGGACGAACTAGTCTTCGATGGCGCTTCCTTTGGACTCAATGCCGATTGCTCGCTTGCCTTTCAGCTTCCGGCTTTTACGGAAATGGTGGGGAAGACGGTCTGGGAGCGCGGACCAAAGGGCTTTGTCTGTGTCGAGGGACCCCGTGCGACGATCGAAGAGGGCGATGAAGCCGATTACGCCGCCTGTGTTCTCGGTCTTCGGGATTATGTGGACAAAAACGGTTTTCCTGGCGTCGTCATGGGACTTTCCGGCGGCATCGACTCCGCGCTCTGTGCCGCGATGGCTGTCGATGCTCTCGGCCCCGGCCGGGTTCATTGCCTGATGCTGCCCTATCGCTTTACCTCGCATGAATCGCTCAGCGATGCCGAGCAGTGTGCCCGCGCGCTTGGGGTTCGCTACGATATTCTGCCGGTCGCCCCGGCGATCGAAGGTTTCGAAAAGGTCTTGGCCCCAATCTTCAAAGGCACCAATGCGGGCATTACGGAAGAAAACATCCAGAGCCGTGCGCGCGGCACCGTGCTGATGTCGGTGTCGAACAAATTCGGCCCTATGCTCGTGACAACCGGCAATAAGTCGGAAATGTCGGTTGGCTATGCGACGATCTATGGCGATATGAACGGCGGCTTCAATCCGATTAAGGATCTTTACAAGATGGAAGTGTTCCGCCTCGCGGAATTGCGCAATCGCTGGAAACCCAAAGGCGCGCTTGGACCTGACGGCGAGGTGATCGCGCGCAACATTCTCGTCAAACCGCCATCCGCCGAATTGCGCGAAAACCAAAGGGATCAAGATTCGCTGCCGCCCTATGAGGTGCTTGATGCGATCCTCGAAGGGCTCGTCGAAAAAGAAATGCGCGTTGCCGATGTCGTGGCCCTGGGCCACGATCTCGAAACCGTGAAAAAAATCGAGAGGCTTCTTTATCTCGCCGAATATAAGCGGCGCCAGTCGGCTCCGGGCGTGAAGGTGACGAAAAAAAACTTTGGCCGCGACAGGCGCTATCCGATCGTCAACTGGTTTCGCGATACATGCGCGCCCGATGCAGGCAAATCCACATGACGATGCGCGTTCGTCGCGCAGTCGTCCTTATCAAAATGTTTCACGTGAAATATTTTTGTCCGATCGGCGCCGAAAATCTTACAAGCCGCAAGACAAGCGTTTCGTCTTCGATCTTGTCGGAACGGCCGATTTTTTTGGTGCGATAGAACTATGGTCTGCACGGAGCCTCGATGGCCGCGTCCAGCGTTTAATGCCATCCAATGTGTAAGTTTGGCGAGTATTGACCAAGGAGACTGACAAGCCGCGCTGAGGGCAGTGACATGAACACCATACTCTTTCTGTGCACCGGAAACTACTATAGAAGCCGCTTCGCGGAAGAGATGTTCAATTTCGCAGCTCCAGTCGATTGTCCTGGTTGGACCGCGGTATCAAGAGGAATTGCGGTCGATCTTGGGATCAACAACGTAGGGCCGATAGCGAGATCGGCATTAGAGGCTCTTCAGACGCGTGGCATCGATCTCGATCCGCGTCTGACGCGGATGCCTTTGCAGCTGGAGATTGCCGATCTTAACTTGGCGCATCATATCGTTGCGCTGAAAAAAGCCGAACATTTACCCCTGATGCAAGAGCGCTTTCCGTCCTGGCCCGGCATGATCGATCCCGGCCGGATAGAATATTGGCACATCGATGATACCGATCGCATGGTGCCGGAACAGGCGCTTCCCTTGATCGCAGAGCAGCTGCAGGGGTTGATGAAGCGGCTCTCGAGCAAAAGCCCAGAACCGCTATAAATACCATGTCTGGGCGGCACCGGTGAGTTTTCCCGGAATAAGTAAGGACCGCCAACTTAACAGCCCCGCCACCCGCATATGAACTAGGAAATTCTATATGCGAATTATGCTGCCAGCTAGGCGCCCTCCAATCGTTGACTGGTTTCTATCCCCGCTCCACGCTCGGCTCCTCCTCGCGAACGGTCATTTCATTGCCGCGCCAGACGAATTCATCGGTAAACCAAGCATCGATGTAGACGATTGGGAGCATCAGATCGCGCAGGATGAAAATCAAAGACATGCGCCAGGACACGTGCCACTTTAGGACTCGGGCGAGAAGGATTTCCGGAACATACCAGGCGAGTGCGACGCCAAAGAGCGCGGCCGCCACGCTTACCTCGAAGTTGATGGCGGAATAGGCCGCGGCGAGAGCGGGCAGCGCCGCACCGGCAAAAATCTCCGGCGCGTAAAACAGTGGAAAGGTTTTGCGCCGGGTCCTTGCCCAACGCGCCTGGCGCAGCCAGACGTCGCGGAAGCCGCGAACGCCGAGCGGTTGCTCGAAGGGACCGCCGACGACAAGATTGACTGTTAGGTCTTGATGGCGGACGAGCTTTGTCGCTGCGGCATCCTCGATGATTTCGGAGTTGAGCGCCCGGATTCCGCCGACCCTGTCGATCACCTCGCGCCGCCACAACATGGATTTGCCTTGGGCGAAGCCGAGCCCAATCGCTTCGGCGCAATATTGCCAGCGCGCCTCAAAAGTGTTGAGAAAAGCGCATTCGAGTTCGGCCCAGAGATTGCGCGGCCGCGAGCCCACTGGCATCGAGCAGACAAGGCCGGTCCGGCGCCGCCAGCTTGCTAGAAGCCGCTGGATATAATCTCTCGGCATCAACACATTGGCGTCGGCGAGAATGA
>PLUZ01000041.1 GCA_003162995.1 Methylocapsa sp.
GACGATCTCGTCCGCCGAGGTCACCGCATATTCCTTATAGCTATGCGGAAAATTCGGTGTTCGCAGATTGGCCTCAAGAGTCGAACGGTCGAGAAAGACGATCGAATGTTGCACGGCGTAATCTTTCCTTGATTCGATATGGCCAGGTAAAGCAATCCCGCGAGACCCTCTCCGAGGGTCCANNCGTGATCGAGTCCAAAAGTTTAGAGCGGGACGCGGGCGGAAAAGCGATTTCCACTTTTCCTCACCCCGCGTCCGGGCTTCCTTCCTTCGGCCGCCGCGGCGTGGCGGACAAGCCTGCCTAAACGGCATTGCCGCACAATCACGGGCAGCCTCTGCGGCGCCGCGATTGTGCGTGGAAGGTCCTGGAACGCAAGATGCGATGCAGGGCCTCAGTCGTTGAGGACGCCTTCCGGGTGCAACTGGGCGAAATGCTCCTGATCCGACGGCTTCTTTTCCTTCGCCATGATGGTCGAGCGGAAATGCTCCTGGGCGGCGGCAACGCCGCTGCCGAGCTTAATGTCGATGCCGACATCGCGCATCGCCATTTCAGCTCCGGCAATCGCGCCGAGAACCATGAGGTCGTTGAGATCGCCGAGATGGCCGATCCGGAAAACCTTGCCCGCGACCTGGGATAGGCCAGCCCCGAGCGACAGATCATAACGGCGGAACGCCGCGTCGATGACATCGGCGCCGTTGAAGCCCGGCGGGACGACGATCGCGGTTACCGTGTCCGAATACCATTTCGGTTCCTTGGCGCAGGGATGCAGGCCCCAGGCTTTGACCGCGGCGCGCACGCCGCTCGCCAGAACGTTATGGCGCTCGAAAACGTGTTCAAGCTTTTCCTCGAACAAAATCTTGAGGGACTCACGCAGGCCATACAGCATCGGCAATGCCGGGGTGTAAGGGAAATAGCCTGTCGCATTGGCTTTGATCATATCGCCGAAATCGAAATAGACCCGCTTCAGCTGAGCGCTCTTGTAGGCCGAGAGCGCGCGAGGGCTCGCGCAAACGAAGCCAAGGCCAGCTGGCAGCATCAGACCTTTCTGCGAGCCTGCGACGGCGAGATCAACGCGCCATTCATCCATGCGGAAATCGATGCTTCCGATCGAGCTCACGCCATCGACATAGAGAAGCGCCGGGTGACCAGCGGCATCCATGGCCTTGCGCACTTCCCCGATATGGCTCGTCACGCCGGTTGCGGTCTCATTTTGAACCGCCAGCACCGCCTTGATCTGGTGGCTCTTATCGGCGCGCAGTACGGATTCGATTTTGTCGGGCTTGACGCCAGTGCCCCATTCCTCTTCCAAAACCTGGACGTCGAGGCCGAGCCGCTGCGCCAAGTCGATCCACAAATGGCTGAACTGGCCGAACCGCGAGGCCAGCACTTTATCGCCAGGGGAAAGCGTGTTGCAGAGCGCAGCCTCCCAGCCTCCGGTGCCGGAGGACGGGAAAATAAACACCTGCCCATCGGTGCTCTTGAAGACTTTTTTCAAATCCTGAAACAGGGGCAGAGTGAGATCCGGGAATTTGGAAGACCGGTGGTCCTCCATCGCCACCATCATGGCGCGGGTGACGCGGTCAGGGACGTTCGTCGGCCCTGGAACGAATAGAAAGTGGCGACCCGCCATAATGATCCTCCGTGTGTTGCTGGGTTACACTCTTAACAAAACCATTGGCTCAAGCGCAACCGTCGTAGCCGCGCCCAAGATGTCCGTCTTCATAGACCATGATATTCAAAACTGGAAACGGGTTTCGCAGCGGGAATATGCGGCATAGCAGCATCCCTTGCGGGTCCGCGCCAAGGTAATGAGATCCGGGATGGTCCATACAAGGATCTGCCTTAGGGAAGGACCAAAATGGCGCGGAAATCGTTCACATTGGTGAGGGTTGGGCCGGTGACCACCAGATCTCCAATCGCGGAGAAGAAGCTGTACCCATCATTGTTGGAGAGCATAGCCTTGGCTGATACACCCGCCGAGGCGGCGCGGGCAAGACTGTCGGGGCCGAGGAGCGCGCCCGCATTGTCCTCCGTGCCGTCGATTCCGTCAGTATCGCCGGCGAACGCATAGATGCCGGGGTGGCCGTCCAAGGCGACGCCAAGCGCCAGCAGGAACTCGGCGTTGCGGCCGCCGCGGCCGGTTCCGCGCACGGTGACCGTGGTCTCGCCGCCCGAGATGAGGACACAGGGCGGGGCGGAGGGCTGGCCGAAGGCATGCACTTGCCGCGCGATGGCCGCGTGCACCAAAGCCACGTCGCGCGCTTCGCCCTCGACGTCGTTGGCGAGAATGAGGGGAGTTATGCCGGCCTTGCGCGCGACGTCGGCGGCGGCCTCAAGCGACATTTGCGGTGTCGCGATCATCACATTGGCGACGCCCGCGAGGCGCGGATCGCCTGGCTTCAAGGTCTCGGCGCTGGGCGAGCCGAGATGCGCGCTGACATTGCTTGGCACGGCGATGGCGTATTTTCGAAGGATCGCCAGCGCGTCAGCCGAGGTTGTCGGGTCGGCAACGGTCGGTCCCGAGGCGATCACGCAAGGATCGTCGCCCGGCACGTCCGAAATCATAAGGCTCACCACTCTCGCGGGCGCGGCAGCGGCAGCGAGCCTGCCCCCCTTGATCGCCGACAAATGCCGGCGCACGCAGTTCATTTCCGAGATGGTTGCGCCGCTCTTCAACAGCGCTTTGTTGATGCCTTGCTTGTCAGCAAGCGTCACGCCATCGGCGGGAAGCGCGAGAAGCGCCGAGCCGCCGCCTGAAATGAGGCAAAGCACAAGGTCATCGGGCGTCAAACCCTTGACCATGGCGAGAATGCGTTTGGCCGCTTCCAGACCGGCGGCGTCGGGAACCGGATGGCTCGCTTCAACCACCTCGATCCGCTGGCACGGCGCGCCGTGGCCATAGCGCGTGACCACCAAACCTTCGAGCGGACCCGGCCAATGATCTTCGACCGCCTTGGCCATCGCACCACCGGCTTTGCCGGCACCGACGACGATGGTGCGGCCCTGCGGCTGGGGCGGAAGATGCGAGGCCAAGCACTTCGAAGGCAAGGCCGCGCCGACCGCTGCATCAAACATGCTGCGAAGCAGCGAACGCGGATCGATTGCCATTACGATTTGCACTTCTCGTTAAAATAGGTACCGGGATGCCAACAGCCCGGTAAGCGCATTGGGACACGCTTTTCCGATGATGCCGTTACATACCCGCAAATAGCGTGCGTTCAACCATTTTCTCGCCAATCATCTGTTGCGCCGCAACTAGCGGCATGAATATGGGAGGACGAGACTGCCATATACGCACCCGATCGCTGCCCTTTCCATTGCGATTCTTCCTATGTGACTTTAATTGACGCGGACACTTCGCTTGTCGCCAAGGTTCCTTGCGCGCATGGGCATAGTTGCTGCCGCGATCTTGCGCAATTCGTGAGGGGGTACCAACAGGAGGGTTGCTAAGGTCCAAATTTGGCAATAAGCCTTCCGCTGCATTATCTGATTGCGTGCCCGCCGGGCAAGCAGGTTGCGCGGACGACCGGTAAGACAACCCCATTGGGCAAGCCCGGCATGGTTCGAGTGGCGCGAGGGTTGTAACGAAGTTGTAAGGAGGGGTGTTTGGACATTCACGAGTATCAGGCCAAGGAGATCTTGGCGAATTTTGGTGTGGCAACACCGCATGGGGCGGTTGCCTATAGTCCCGAGCAGGCGGTCTATTGCGCGACCGAACTTGGCGGCTGGCATTGGGCCGTGAAAGCCCAAATCCATTCCGGCGGCCGCGGCAAGGCGGGAGGCGTCAAGCTCTGCAAGACCTATAATGAAGTGCGCGCCGCGGCGGCGGAGCTTCTTGGCAAAACCCTCGTCACCAATCAGACCGGCCCAGAGGGCAAAGTCGTGCAGCGAGTCTATATCGAGGTCGCCGAACCTTTCGAGCGGGAGATTTACCTTGGCTTCGTTCTCGACCGGAAGGTCGAGCGGGTGCGGATCATCGCATCGCGCTTCGGTGGCATGGAAATCGAGGAGATCGCCAAAGAGCATCCCGAAGAAATCCTGCAAGTTGTGGTCGAGCCGGCGGTTGGACTCCAGCCTTTTGAGGCGCGGGAGCTCGCCTTCGGTCTTGGCCTCACTTTGAAGCAGGTCAGCCGCGCTGTCACAAGCATCCTCGGCTGCTACCGTGCGTTCCGCGATCTCGATGCCACCATGGTCGAGATCAATCCGCTCGTCGTGACCAAGGATGACCGGGTCCTCGCTCTCGATGCCAAGATGTCGTTCGACGACAATGCGCTGTTCCGGCGGCATACCGTTGCCGACATGCGCGACCACTCCCAAGAGGATCCACGCGAGGTCCAGGCCGCCGAGCATAACCTGAACTATGTCGGACTCGACGGCAATATCGGCTGTATCGTCAATGGCGCCGGTCTCGCTATGGCAACGATGGACACGATCAAATATGCGGGTGGCAGCCCCGCGAACTTCCTTGATGTTGGCGGCGGCGCCTCGCCTGAAAGGGTTGCCGCGGCATTTCGCTTGGTGTTGTCCGACCGCAACGTTAGGGCTATTCTCGTTAATGTGTTCGCCGGCATTAATCGGTGTGATTGGGTGGCCGAAGGCGTCGTCAAGGCGTGCCGCGAATTGAACGTCGATGTCCCCTTGGTGGTGCGCCTTTCAGGGACAAATGTCGAGGCTGGGCGCGAAATCATCGCAAAAAGCGGTC
Organism: Methylocapsa sp.; assembly: GCA_003162995.1. Lineage (GTDB taxonomy): Bacteria > Pseudomonadota > Alphaproteobacteria > Rhizobiales > Beijerinckiaceae > Methylocapsa. Next base: position 4,704 of record PLUZ01000041.1, read on the forward strand.
TGCCGATCATCTCCGCCGATACTTTGGCCGATGCCGCCAAAGCGGCGGTCGAGGCCGCCCGCAGCGCCCCGCAAAGAGATGCCCGCACGGCCTGACCTCGCGACAGGCCGCGCGTTTTCCTCGCAGTTTCAATCCTAAAAGCACTGTTAAAAGCGTGCTTTTTCCGCATTTACCGGTGGCGAAAAGGTCCCTCGCCTTCGCTGCAAGTTGTTCCAGGGGAAGTCTTAAGCCATGAGCATTCTGATTGACGAAACAAGCCGGGTCCTGATTCAAGGCTTCACGGGCGACAAGGGTACGTTCCATGCCAAGGAGATGATTGCGTATGGCACCAAGGTCGTCGGGGGGGTCACTCCCGGCAAAGGCGGCGCCACCCATCTTGGCTTGCCGGTGTTCAACACCGTGAAGGAGGCCATTAAGCAGACCGGCGCGACCCATAGCATCACTTTTGTTGCGCCGGCTTTCTGCGCCGACGCGATCATGGAGGCGGCCGACGCGGGTATTAAGCTCGTCTGCTCGATCACCGACGGCATTCCGGCGCAAGACATGATGCGAGTGAAGCGCTATCTCTTGCGCTATCAGCGCGACCACAGGACATTGCTGGTCGGACCGAATTGCGCCGGCATCATCAGCCCCGGTAAGGCAATGCTTGGGATCATGCCGGGCCATATCTATAAGCGTGGCGCGGTCGGTATTGTTTCGCGTTCGGGCACCCTAGGATATGAAGCAGCCGCGCAGATGAAGGATCTTGGGATCGGCATCACGACGAGTGTCGGTATCGGCGGCGATCCGATCAATGGCAGCTCCTTCCTCGACCATCTGGTACTTTTCGAGCGCGACCCTGAAACCAAGGCGGTCATGATGATCGGCGAAATCGGCGGACCCCAGGAAGCCGAGGCGGCGGCGTGGATCAAGAGCCACATGACCAAACCGGTGGTCGGCTATGTCGCGGGTCTGACCGCGCCGAAGGGCCGCCGCATGGGCCATGCCGGCGCGATCATTTCAGCAAGTGGCGACAGCGCCGCCGAAAAGTCGGAAATCATGAAATCCTACGGCCTCACGGTGGCGCCTAGCCCGAGCGAACTTGGGTCAACCATTGCCAAGGTTTTGGCTCATTAGTGCGCTTATTCTTCACGTGGAAATGCGTGACCGAAAAGGAATTGCTCAAATTCAAGGAGTTGGAGCATGCCCTCGAAAAAGGCGAGCAACTCTTTCGGATCATGCTCTAAAGCGACACCGCGCGGCGGCTCGCGCAACCGCGCAAATCGCTAGTCTCCGAAGGCAAATGCTCATTTTCCGTTGCCGCGTCGTCAGGTTCCGTAAAACCAGAAACCTGGCGTCCGGTTGCCGCGGGGAAAGCTCATGACCGGGTACAGGGCTGGCCGGCAAGGGGTTGAGACCGGCAATGCGCCTGGCAGCATTCAGGCCGCGCTCGACGGCGAGGAAACCGCGGACATATTGTTCGAATTGCTGGCGAATGTGGTGCACCGCCAACATCCAGAGGTCGCCGCGGTCCTGCGCGGCAAATCCGAGCCCGGGGATTTCGCGCCGGAACTGCTCGCCCGTGTTTTCCAGGCCCACGGAATTTGGTTTCAGCTGCTTGCGATCGTCGAACAGCATACCGCGATGAGGCTGCGCCGCCAAACCGAGCGCGTGCGAGGCGAAACTGCGGTGCAGGGTACATTCGCCAGTTTCATCGCCGAGGCGGCAAACCAGGGTGCCGCTGCGCAAGACCTGCGTGATCTGTTCGCTTCGACACGCATCCGGCCGGTCATCACCGCACATCCCACCGAAGCAAAGCGGGTGACTGTCCTTGAAAAACACCGCCGCATCTACCGGCTGCTGGTCGAGATGGAACAACCGCGATGGACGGCGCGGGAACGCGCGGGCATCATCGACAAATTGCGTGACGAGATCGCGCTGCTTTGGATGACTGGGGAACTGCGCCTGGAGAAACCATCGGTCGATCAGGAAGTCGCCTGGGGCCTGCATTTTTTCCACGAGACGCTGTTCGATGGCGTTCCCGATCTTTTGAAGAAGCTTGATCGCGCGCTCGATCAATTCTATCCGGGTGAGCACTCCGCACTTACGCCATTTTTCCAATTTGGCTCATGGATTGGCGGCGATCGCGACGGCAATCCTTTTGTTACGAATGACGTCACCCGCCGTGCGCTCAAGCAAAATGCCTTGGCGAGCCTGCGCCATTATGAGCAGCATCTTTCTTCGCTGTTGCAAAGCATGTCGATTGCCGAGCGCGCTATGCCTCTCTCGCCGGCGTTCAAAGAGGCGCTTGCGAATGCCCTCGCTCATCCTGAATGTACGCGAATAGCGCAGCGTAATTCTGGCGAACCTTACCGGCAATTCCTCTTCTGCATGCTGCGCAAGCTGCAGCTTGCCATCGCGCGTATCGAAGGCGGCCATGCCTTCGGCGCTGCCGGCTACGCCAATGCTGACGAGCTTCTCATCGACCTCCGGACTCTTGAAGATGCGCTCATCGAAGGCGGCGCTGACGATCTCGCGAAAGACCTCGTGCGGCCAGTCCGCTGGTCGGTTGAGATCTTCCGCTTCCGCACGGTCAGGCTCGATCTGCGCGAGAACACCACGCGTCTGACCCAAACGTTGCAGGCACTTTGGCAGGCAAGTGCTGGCCAGAACGGCGGCACCTCGCCAGATCCCGCATCGGCGGCGTGGAAAAAATGGATCATCGCCGAGCTTGCCCGGCCGTTCCCGGCGACGCGCACGCGGCTGGAGCTGCCGCCCGAGGCGCTGGAGACGCTTGGCATGTTCGAGCTCGCCAGCGACAAAGCCAAGGAATTCGACCGGGAAGCCTTCGGCTGTTTCATTCTCAGCATGACTCGCTCGGTGGCCGACGTCCTTGGTGCCTATCTCCTCGCCAAACACGCGGGTCTCTTCCTCGACGCGGCGGGTGTCGAGACCTGCACCTTGCCGATCGTGCCATTGTTCGAGACGATCGCCGATTTACGTGCCGCTCCCGGCATCATGCGCGAACTTTTGTCGATGCCGGTCGTCCGGCGCAGCGCCCGCGCCCAAGGCGGTGTGCAGGAAGTGATGATCGGCTATTCGGACTCCAACAAGGATGGCGGATTTCTCTCCTCGAATTGGGAATTGGCGAAGGCGCAGACCCGGCTGACCAAGACTGGCAGCGAAAGCGGCATTCCGATCGCGTTTTTCCATGGCCGGGGCGGCTCGGTCAGCCGCGGCGGCGTTCCGGCCGCGCAGGCGGTTGCGGCACAGCCCGCGGGCTCGATCAACGGGCGCTTCCGGGTGACCGAACAAGGCGAGGTCGTCTCATTCAAATACGCCAATCGCGGCACCGCTCTCTATCAGATGGAAGTCCTCGGGAGTGCCGTGCTTCAGCACGCCCTCACATCGGAGCAAGAGCAGGCGCTGGTGCCGAGGGCAGAATTCGATGAAGCGATGGAGGCGCTTTCGGGCGCCGCCTATGCGGCTTATGCAGCCTTTATTTCCCACCCGGATCTCTTAACGTATTTTCAGGCGGCAAGTCCTCTTGAGGAAATCTCGCTGCTCAACATCGGGTCGCGGCCGGCCCGCCGTTTTGGCGCGCGTTCGCTCAGTGACCTGCGGGCTATTCCCTTTGTGTTCGCCTGGTCGCAAAACCGTCATTCCGTCACCGGCTGGTACGGTGTGGGGAGTGGCATCGCCAGTTTCCTTGCGGTGCGCAAGGATCGCGGCGAGGCGCTTTTGCGGCGCATGTTCACCGAGTCGCGGCTCTTCCGGCTGATTATCGGCGAAGTTGAAAAAACCCTGTGCCTCGTCGATCTGAAAATCGCGCGCGAATATGCGAGCCTTGTCGCCGACGCGGCCAAGCGCGACGAAATCTTCGCGCTGATCGAGCAGGAGTTCAGCCTGACCTGTGAGATGATCCTGCGGATCAGCCGGGAGCGCGAGATCGGCGAAAGATTCCCAGCCTATCGCGCCCGTCTCGCGCATCGTCTGCCGACGATCAACCAGGTTAATCGCGACCAGGTCGAACTCTTGCGCCGTTTCCGGGCCTGCGATACCGAAGCGGCAATGGAGGCCTATAAATCGAACCTGTTGCTGTCGATCAATTGTATCGCTAGCGGTCTTGGCGCCACCGGCTAAACAGGCCAGAACATCAACGGTGCAACAGAGAGGAACAAGGGCATGAGCTTCACGATCATCGAACAGGCAACGCCGCGTCTGCATCGCTCCGAACTCGCGGTTCCGGGCTCTAATCCGGGATTGTTCGAAAAGGCGGCTCAGTCAGCCGCCGACATTATTTTTCTCGATGTCGAGGACGCTGTCGCTCCCGACGACAAGGAGCAGGCCCGCAAGAACATTATTGCCGGCCTCAACGATATCAACTGGGGCACAAAGACCATGATGGTCCGCATCAATGGTCTTGATACCCATTACATGTACCGGGATGTCGTCGATATCGTCGAGGCCTGTCCGCGCCTCGACATGATCTTGATCCCCAAGGCTGGTGTTGCGGCGGATGTCTATGCGGTGGACATGCTGGTGACCCAGATCGANNGGCATGGCCAATGTCGAGGCCATCGCGCAATCGAGCCGGCGGCTTGAAGCCATGTCCTTCGGTGTCGCCGATTATGCCGCCTCGACACGCGCCCGCACCACGGTGATCGGCGGTGTCAACGCGGATTATGGCGTGCTCACCGACAAGGACGCCTCCGGCAACCGGGCTTATTATTGGGCCGATCAGTGGCATGCGGCGCAGACTCGCATGCTGGTTGCCTGCCGCGCCTATGGTTTACGGCCGATCGACGGTCCGTTCGGAGATTTTGGTGACTCCGATGGCTTTATCGCCGCCGCAAAGCGAGCCGCCGTGCTTGGCTATGAGGGAAAATGGGCGATCCACCCCTCGCAAATCGAACTCGCCAATCAAGTGTTCACGCCGTCCGAAGCCGAGGTCACCAAGGCGCGCCGCATCGTCAGCGCGATGGC
>PLUZ01000248.1 GCA_003162995.1 Methylocapsa sp.
CCCAAACGGCCGAGAGCCCAACGGCGAATAGCCGCGATGGCGACGAAGGTGAGCAACCCGGAACCCGAGGCAAAGATCATAGAACCCGATCTCGTTATCGCGATGGCGCTCGCGCAGATAACAAAGCCCGTCAGACAGGCGACCGACGAGATAAGAAATTTCCTTTTGGCTTTGACATTATTGGAGCCGCGTGTCTCGTGACGCTCAAAAACGAGGAGGCCGCAGGCGGCCGACAATGTCATTCCGAGGCAGGCAATTTCGAGCGCTGACTCGCGATGCGCCAAAATGTTGATACCGAATAAATCATGCAAAAAAAGGTCTTGCAAGAGGCAGGCAAAAGCAATGAAAACCACCGCCGCAGTTGTGCTGATCAAGATCGATTCGGCCCGGTTACGATTGATCGCGACCGCAGCCGTCAGCAAGAGCATACCGGCAGCCGAGAGATAATTCACAAGGGCGATCGCCGTTGCCCCTACGTCGACACTGATGCTTCCGGTAATCCCGTTCCGGAAGCCAGGGCTCACGCTCGTCCAGACCGGATTCGCCAAAAATGGCAGCGGCAATATTTGAATGATCATCAAAACCGCCGGAAGTGCCGCCCCGAGGAGATAGGGACGCGAAACCACCTCTGACATATGCTGCGCCTCGCGTGCGGGCAATTTGACCGAAACGAGAATAAGCCCGGCCGCGAGCAGGAATGGAATGAGATAAGGAAGAAGAAGTCCATCCACTGTAACGATCACTGGACAAAGCCCAATAAGGCCGAGGAGGATGAAATGAGCAGAGGACATGTGATTTGATCTGGTCTGGAAGGAATTGAAAAAGGTTTGAGGAGCGCGTTCATACAGGACATTCGCCTGCAAGTCACGATGTGGTCGCGCGCATTACGTGGTTGCGGATTCGCTTATTTGTGTCTGCGCAAACCATCGATAAACTTCGCGAATGCCTTCTTCGAGGCCGATTTTCGGCCGCCAGCCTAGCGCCGCCAATCGGCTTGAATCCATCAGTTTGCGCGGCGTGCCGTCCGGTTTGCTGGTATCGAAAACGAGTTTCCCTTCGAAGCCGGTGACACGGCCAACCGTCTCGGCAAGCTGGCGGATGCTGACGTCGGAGCCGGCGCCACAATTGATCGGCTCGCTGCCGTCATAGCGATCCATCAGAAACACCACGGCATCGGCCAAATCATCGACATAGAGAAACTCACGCATGGGGGTTCCGGTGCCCCAGACGACAACCTCCGTTTTACCGGTGGCCTTGGCCGCGTGGAATTTGCGGATAAGGGCCGGCAAGACGTGGCTCGTCGAAAGATCGAAATTGTCGTTCAGGCCGTAGAGATTGCATGGCATGATCGAAATATAGCGTCGGCCATACTGGCGCCGGTACGCCTGACACAGTTTAATGCCGGCGATTTTCGCAACCGCGTACCATTCGTTGGTTGGCTCGAGTGGACCGGTCAACAGCGCGTCTTCCTTGATCGGTTGCGGCGCGAATTTCGGGTAGATGCAGGATGATCCAAGAAAGACAAGCTGCTCGACATCGGCCAGATGTGCAGCCTGAATGACATTCGTCTCAATCACGAGATTATCGAAAAGAAAATCCGCAGGGTAAGAGTCATTCGCAAGGATTCCGCCGACCTTGGCGGCGGCGAGGATGATCACATCAGGCTTGGCCCGCGCCACCCATTGCCGGACGGCGTCCTGCTCGCGCAGATCGACATCGCGACGGTCCACCGTCAGGATTTCCGCGTCTTCGCCCACGAGCCGGCGCATGATCGCCGAGCCAACCATGCCACGATGGCCGGCGACCCAAATTCGCCGCTTGTTCCCGGCCTTCGCCGAAAGCTGATCCATGCAATGCTCCTCAGATCCGGCCACGTTTCTTCATAACGATCAAGTCGCTCGCGACCATGTCCGATACGAGCTGTGGAAATTCGATCGTGTGCTTCCAGCCAAGTTTCTTGAACGCCTTGCTGGGATCGCCGAGAAGGAGATCGACCTCCGTCGGACGAAAATAACGCGGATCGATCTCGACGAGGACCCGGCCGGTTTTTTTGTCGAAACCACGCTCTTCGACTCCGGCTCCTTTCCACCCGATTTCGATGCCAAGCTCTGCAAAGGCGCGCTCGACGAATTCGCGCACCGTATGGGCTTCCCCCGTCGCCAAGACATAATCGTCCGGCTCGGGCTGTTGCAGAATCCGCCACATGCCCTCGACGTAATCGCGCGCGTGGCCCCAATCCCGCTTGGCATCAAGGTTGCCCAAAAACAGCCTATCCTGAAAGCCCAAATGGATTGCTGCGACCGCGCGGGTGATTTTTCGCGTGACGAAGGTCTCGGCCCTTGTCGGACCTTCATGATTGAAAAGGATTCCATTCGAAGCGTGTAGCCCATAGGCTTCGCGGTAATTGATCGTGATCCAGTAAGCGTAGAGTTTTGCAGCGGCGTAGGGCGAGCGGGGATAAAATGGCGTCTCCTCGTTTTGCGGGACCGCCTGCACTTTTCCATAAAGCTCCGAAGTCGACGCCTGATAGAAACGGGTTCTTTGCTCAAGGCGCAGGATGCGGATAGCTTCGAGAAGGCGGAGCGTGCCAAGCGCGTCTGCATTCGCCGTGTATTCCGGCGTCTCGAAACTGACCTGGACATGGCTTTGCGCGGCGAGGTTGTAAATTTCGTCGGGCTGAACCTCCTGCACGATGCGAATAAGGTTTGTTGAATCGGTCAGGTCGCCATAATGCAGCAAAAAGTCACCGATATTCTCATGCGGGTCATGATATAAATGATCGACCCGGTCTGTATTGATCAATGATGACCGCCGTTTCACGCCATGCACGATGTAGTTTTTTGTCAGAAGGAGTTCGGCGAGCAAAGCGCCATCCTGTCCGGTAATGCCGGTAATCAAGGCTACTTTTTTCGATGCCATGCGAGATAAAACCTCAAACTCGTGCTCCAGCAGGAGCGGATGCGGTACTGTTTGCTATATCAATGCAACGCTAGCAGAAAAGCAATGTTCACGCTCTCCCAAATCGCCGCGGCATTATAACGCTTTTCCCGTGCGGGCGCAGGCTTAAAACCGGTTTGGCGAGGACGATTTCGCTTTCGTTCCTGTTCAGCTCTCTCCTTGCGCTTGGGCGACCGAGACCGCGGTCATATTGATGATGCCGCGCACTGTCACCGAAGGCGTCAGGATGTGGGCGGGTTTGGCCGTGCCGAGAAGAATTGGGCCGACCGGCTGGGTGTCGGCCATGATCATTGTCATCGTATAGGCAATATTGGCGGCGTCGAGATTGGGCATAACAAGAACATTCGCCTCGCCCTTCAGACGCGAGGCTGGCAACACAAGATCGCGCATCGCCTGCGACAAAGCGGTATTGGCCTGCATCTCTCCATCGGCTTCAAGATCTGGGGCGCGCTCGCGGAGGATTTCCAGTGCGTCGCGCATCTTAACGGTCGAGGGCGTGTCATCCGAACCGAAATCCGAATGCGACACAAGGGCGATTTTCGGTTCGATACCGAATCGGCGAACGTGAGCGGCGCACATCAATGCGATTTCTGCGATCTCGGGGGCAGAGGGATCGCGCCGGACATGCGTGTCGGCGATAAAAAAGGGACCCTTATTGGTAATCATCAAGCACATCGCGGCAAGATCATTCGCTCCAGGAACGAGCCCGATAATGTCCTTGATATAGGGCAAGTGCGGATTGAAACGCCCGTCGAGGCCGCAAATCATTGCGTCGGCGTCGCCACGTTTCACCGCGATCGCCGCGATCACCGTCGAATTTGTCCGGACCAAGGCGCGCGCGGCCTTGGGCGTAATCCCATGCCGTCCGGCCGACTCAAGACAGGTCTCGACATAGTCACGATACCGCGGATCGTTACCTGGATCGATGAGTTCGAAGTCCTTTCCAGAGCGCACAGACAGCCCAAAGCGCTCTATGCGGGCCTCGATAACTTCCGGACGGCCAACGAGAATCGGTTTGGCGACCCCTTCTTCGACGACGGTTTGGGTTGCGCGCAGGACTCGTTCATCCTCGCCCTCCGCATAAATCACCCGCATCGGGCACGCTTTGGCGGCTTGCATCACGGGCTTCATGACAAAGCCGGAACGGAACACAAAGCGCGACAATGTCTCTTCATAAAGTGTAAAATCAGTGATCGGCCTTTTCGCGATGCCCGAGTCCATCGCAGCCCTTGCAACCGCCGGCGCGATGCGCAGGATCAAGCGCGGATCGAAAGGCGATGGAATGAGACTGTTCTTGCCGTAATTCCGCGCCTCGCCGCCATAGGCCCTGGCGACCACGTCGGACGGCGGCTCATGCGCCAGTTGCGCGATCGCGCGGCTTGCGGCGAGCTTCATTGCCTCGTTGATGCTCGTGGCCCCAACATCGAGAGCGCCGCGAAAAATATAGGGGAAGCAGAGGACGTTGTTCACCTGATTGGGGAAATCGGACCGCCCCGTGCAAATCAGGGCGTCCGGCCGCGCCGCGGATGCGGCGCCAGGCTCGATTTCCGGCGTGGGATTGGCCAGCGCCATAACCAGCGGCCGTTCGGCCATTTCCTTGACCATCTCCGGCGTCAAGACGCCTCCCGCCGAAAGCCCGAGAAAAATATCGGCACGGCCGATGACATCTTTGAGCGTCCGCGCGGCCGTGTCTTGGGCATAGATCTCCACTTGGCTATTCATCAGGGCTTTACGGCCGCGATAAACGACGCCCTCGATGTCGGTGACGAAAATGTTCTCGCACTTGGCGCCGAGAACGACGAGAAAATCGAGGCAAGCGAGCGCCGCCGCGCCAGCGCCTGAGGTCACGATCTTGACGGAGCCGAGGGTTTTGCCAGTAATCTCCATGGCATTGAGGACCGCCGCGCCGACGATGATCGCGGTGCCGTGCTGATCATCGTGAAACACCGGAATCGCCATGCGTTGGCGCAGCTTGCGCTCAACCTCGAAACATTCCGGCGCCTTGATATCCTCGAGATTGATGCCGCCAAAGGTAGGCTCCAGCGCGGCCACGATATCGACCAGGCGGTCGACATCGGTCTCCGCGAGTTCAATATCGAAAACGTCGATGCCGGCGAATTTCTTAAAGAGAACCGCTTTGCCTTCCATCACGGGTTTGCCGGCCAGGGGACCGATGTTGCCTAGTCCCAAGACCGCGGTGCCGTTGGTCACCACCGCAACGAGATTTTGCCGGACTGTGAGCTCGGCTGCCGCGCTGGGATCGGCGGCGATCGCGAGGCATGCGGCGGCGACGCCGGGCGAGTAGGCAAGCGAGAGATCATGCTGCGTGGCAAGCGGCTTGGTTGCCACGATCTCGAATTTGCCGGGACGAGGCGAACGATGGTAGAGGAGCGCGCTCGACGCCAAATCTGAGCTGATGGAGTCGGCCATGAACCAGCTTTCTATTAAAATATAACGCACGGGATAGCTGGACCCCGCGCCGATGTCCACCACCGCGAAGAGCGAGTTTGACGCGCCTGCGCGCCTCAGGATTACGACAGACGGATGAAACAAAGCCAATCCATGGCCGCTAGCGAAGCAAGCCGTATCGAAATTGTCCATGACGTGGCGGGCCTCCGGGCGAGGCTTGCGGAATGGCGGCGCGCGGGCGAGACGATCGGCCTCGTGCCGACCATGGGCGCGCTTCATGCCGGACATATTTCCCTTGTCGATGAAGCCAAAAAACACGCTGGCAAGATCGTTCTGTCGATTTTCGTCAACCCGGCGCAATTCGCGCCAGGGGAAGATTTCGGCGCCTATCCGCGCTCTCTCGAGGCGGACGTGGCCAAATTTGCCTTTGCCGGAGGCGATTTGGTTTTCGCGCCCGCCACCGCGCAAATCTATCCGCCCGGCTTTGCAACCACGCTCGCCATGGGCGGTCCGGCGGCCGCCGGACTTGAGGATCGGTTCCGGCCGGCGCATTTTGCCGGCGTCGCGACCATCGTGGCAAAGCTCCTCAACCAGAGCCGGCCAGACGTCGCGATCTTCGGCGAGAAAGACTATCAGCAGTTAAAAGTCGTGACCCAAATGGTCCGCGATCTCGATTTCGAGACCAGGATTGCCGGTGCGCCGACGGTGCGCGAGCCTGACGGATTGGCTCTCTCATCGCGCAATGTCTATTTGTCGGCAAAAGAGCGCGCCGTTGCGCCTTCTCTGTATGCGGCGCTTCGCCGGTGTGCCCGCGACATCAGTGAAGGGGTCACGATCCAGACCGCTCTCGATACCGCCCGGAAAACTGTCGCGGCGGCTGGATTCGTCACGGATTATTTCGAAGCGCGCCACGCGGAAACTTTGGCGCCGGTCATTTCGCGCGACGAGGGGCAGATCCGGCTTTTGGCGGCGGCGAAATTGGGCAAGACACGGCTTATTGATAACGTCGGCCTCTAGGTCACGACGATTTTGGATTGAACCAATCCAAAAAACCAGTTTCCACTTTTCCTCATCCCGCTCTAAGCCGGTACTGGGTCGGTTCTCCCTCCCGCCGGTCCCTGAGGAGCAAACATGCTTCACCTTTTGCATGAGCTTTCGCCCAAACAGCGCAGCGCGGTCTTGGCGAGCTATCTCGGCTGGACGCTCGATGCTTTCGATTTCTTCATTCTCGTCTTTGTCATGGACGACATCGCGAAAGAATTCGGTACCGACGTAAAGGAAGTGACCTTCGCGATCTTCCTGACTTTGGCGGCAAGGCCATTGGGCGCCCTTGTCTTTGGCCTCGCCGCCGACCGCTTTGGCCGAAGGCCCGTGCTGATGATCGACATTCTTTGCTTTTCCGTGCTCGAATTCGCTTCCGGCTTTGCCCCGAACCTTGGTTTTCTCCTTATCCTTCGCACGCTCTTTGGTGTGGCCATGGGGGGCGAATGGGGTGTCGGCGCTTCACTCACGATGGAAACAATTCCCCCTAAAACGCGGGGCGTGGTGTCGGGGATTCTTCAAACCGGCTATCCGAGCGGCTACCTTCTCGCCTCGATCACCTATTTCGCACTTTATGGCACAATCGGCTGGCGCGGCATGTTCATGGTGGGCGCGCTGCCTGCGCTGCTTGTCCTTTTCATTCGCGCCAAAGTCGAGGAATCTCCGGCGTTCTTGGCTCGCACCACCGCAAGGCAAGACTCAGGTCTCGTCAGAATGCTGCGCGACAATGCCGGACGCTTCCTCTATGTCGTTTTGCTCATGACGGCTTTCAATTTCTTCAGCCATGGCACGCAAGACCTCTACCCGACCTTCCTGCGGCTGCAACATCATTTCGCGCCACAGACCGTCGGTCTCATCGCGATCGTCTATAATATCGGCGCGATCCTCGGCGGAATGACATTCGGCGCTTTATCGGAAAGGATCGGCCGCCGCCGTGGCATCGTGATCGCGGCGCTGGGCGCGCTTCTTGTCATTCCGCTTTGGGCCTATGGCACGAGCCCCGTTCTGCTTGCCACCGGCGCCTTCTTCATGCAGTTTGCTGTCCAGGGCGCATGGGGCATCGTGCCAGTGCATCTCAATGAGCTGTCGCCGCACGAAGTGCGCGGCACGTTCCCAGGCTGTGCCTATCAGATCGGCAATTTGCTCGCCTCTGCCAACGCTACACTTCAGGCGTCGATTGCCGATGCTAATGGCGGCAATTATGCCTTTGCGCTTGCTATCGTTGCCGCGCTTGTCGCGGTGGTGCTTGCCTGCCTCACGGCGTTTGGCGGTGAAGCGCATGGCATCAAATTTCCCGGCTGCCCGGAAAATCCGGCGAATGGTTAGGTGCGGTCATGGCCAGCGGACAAATGATCGTTCGTGTGATGGTCAGGGGCAGAGTCCAAGGCGTCGGCTACCGCGCCTGGACACAAATCGAGGCGACGTCGCGAGGCATTTCGGGCTGGGTAAGAAATCGCTCGAACGGCGATGTCGAAGCTCTCTTCGCCGGTCCGCCGGACGCCGTCGAAGTCCTTTGCGCGGCCTGTTGGCGTGGCCCCGCACACGCGCGGGTCGATAAGGTGGAGGTCACGCAAGCCAGTGCGGCGGCGCTCACGGAGCCAGGCGCGGGGCCGGGGTTTCGTCTAGTCGCCACGCTTTAATGCAGCGCATTTAGAGCGTGATGGGATTAAGCTGAAGCGGTTCCTCGGTTTGCGAAGGATAGTTGGTGCTTTCGCCAGGTAGAAACGCGTCGAACGCCGCCCAAAACAACTCGCGAAAACAATCGCGCTCCATCAGGATTTCGTGTCGGGCGTGCGCCAATGTGATGCATTTACCCGCTTTGAGGCGGCTCGCGAACTGTTCCGCCGCGGCGGAATCGACCAGGCGATCGGCGCCAGCGGCCATGATCAAGACCGGGGTTAAAATGCGGCGCGGATATTCCACATCCTCGAAGCGCCGCATGAGATGGAAAGCGGCGTTGATCCACCCAATCGTCGGATCGGCGATGGCAAGGCCGGGCGCCGCTTCGATGATTGCGGCTCCTCGCGCGTGGCGTCTTGGATCGGACGTCAAGACATTGCCCTCGAAGTTCACCGACATATAGGGTATTGGGCCACCGCCCGGCACGAACCGGCGGCCCTGTCCGAGAATGACCAGTGTCTTGGCGAGAAACCGCACCGTGGCCGCGAAGCGTAGCCCGTAAATATTAATCATCGGCGCGGTGAGCACCATGCGCGCGAATGGCGAGCGGCCGGCGTGCGCCATTGCAAGTGCGATCGCCCCGCCCATGGAATGGCCGAGCGCGAACCAGGGCGGCCGGCAGTAAGGTTCAAGGACCTGTTCAACCAAAGCATCGAGATCGCGCTCATAGGCGCGGAAATCGCCAACATGACCTTTGCGGGGATTGCCCGCGAGGCGGCCGGAGTTGCCTTGCCCGCGCCAATCCAGGATCGCGACATCGAAATTCCGGCTCAACAATTCGCCGATAACCTCGAAGTATTTTTCAATGAATTCCGCGCGTCCCGGCAAAATCGCGATAGTCCCGGCGCACTCTGCGCCGCAACTCCAGCGCGCCGCCCGCAGGGTCCATTTATCCCGCGCCGTGATGGCGGAGACTATGGCGCCGGGAGGCGCCGGATTCTCCAAAATCGGACATAGTTCCATTGCGAAATTTCGATGCTCCAACTCTTTGAAACCGAGCGGTTCCTTTTCGATCGCGCAGTTCCATGCGACCGGGAAGCGCTCTGGGCTTTCCACGGACGGAATTTCAACCGGAGGCCGCCGTCTGCGCCGGGGGATATTACCGGCGGAATTTTTGCCTGTCTCGCTCCTCTTGCAAAGCCAAACCCTATCCCCACATCAATGATACGCGGGCCACTTCAGGACGCGCGAGCGGAGCTAAGCCTCGGACGCAGCAGGGGAATTGCTGGCTGAAGTTTTGCGCCGCTTTGTAAACGTGTGCAACACCTCTACTCGCTTCATTCAAGGAGGATAGTGAGATGCGTCAGTTTGATCTTTCCCCCCTATATCGCTCGACCATCGGGTTTGACCGCTTGTTCAATATGATTGATCAGGCTGCGGGGCTCGAAACCGTGCCAAGCTACCCGCCCTATAATATCGAACGCACTGGCGAGAACGCCTACCGGATATCGGTGGCGGTCGCGGGTTTCGCTGCGACGGATCTCTCGCTGGAAACCAAGGAAAATACCCTCACCATTCGTGGTTCGCGCGAGCGTGAGAGCGAGAACGTAACGGCTAAAACGGAAGTGCTGTATCAAGGAATTGCCGCCCGTTCGTTCGAGCGCCGCTTCCAACTCGCGGATCACGTCCATGTGACCGGGGCAAGCCTTGAAAACGGCTTGCTTCATGTCGATTTGCTTCGTGAACTCCCCGAGGCGCAGAAACCGCGCCAGATCCCGATTGCAACCGAGGGCGCAAATCCCCCGGTCGTGACATCAAGGGCAGCGTAACCCCGCGCGTTGGTTGGCCCTCCCGGACCCCGCTCGGCGGTAAGGGCGTCTCTATAAGACGCCCTTTTTTTCGCCCCAATTTTTGAGTGCTCAAATTGGTGGTGGCTTGCTATCATTTGTATCAGATGCGTTCGCGTCCCGCGGTCATGGCAAGCGTCATGAAACCGTCCACGTCGGAAGGAAGCGTCGCATAGGACGTCACCAGCCGGACGAAAACTTCGTCCTTTGCCGGGGGCGGGCAGTCATGGCTGCCGTCACGAAATTTCCAAGGGTAATAAAGCGCTCCGCCTGCTTTCAGCGCCGCGTCGATCGCGCCAGGCAGGATTGCGAAGACTTCATTCGCCTCGCAGGGCCAAGGCATGCGAACGCCCGGAATTTTGGTCAAGCCTCGGGCGAGCCGTCTCGCCTGGTCATTCGCCCTCACCGCCAGATCGAGCCAATGGCCATTCTCAAGGTAGGCGGCCATTTGTGCGCCGAGAAATCGTCCTTTCGATAAGGTATGCCCGCTGCGTTTGCGCTGAAAGGGCAGGCCTGCGGCTTTCAAGGGATCGAAAAAGATCACAGCCTCGCAGGCAAGCGCGCCGTTCTTCGTGGCGCCGAACGACAAGACGTCGATGCCGGCCTTCCAGCTCATTTCGGCCGGCGTGCATTGGAGGGAAACGAGGGCATTGGCGAAACGGGCGCCGTCCATGTGGACCATAAGGCCGGCATCATGCGCGAGTGCGGTGAGTTCGGCCAGCTCCATGCAAGTGTAAATCGTCCCGCTTTCAGTGACTTGCGAAAGAGACAAGGCGGCAGGCTGGACCTGCTTTTCGAGTCCGCGCGGAAAATCCGCAAGCACCGATTTGAAATCCGCTGGCGCGATCTTGCCTGCGCGGCCGGCAATGCCGATGAGCTTGGCGCCTCCGGTGAACATTTCCGGCGCGCCGCACTCATCTTCCATGACATGGGCTTGCATGTGGCAGAAAATCGCGCCGAACGGCGGAGAAATTGCGCCAAGCGCAAGCGCGTTCGCGGCAGTTCCCGTGTTGACAAGGAAACTAGCGATCTTTCGTTCGAAGACGTCCTCGAGAAGCCGCCCGGCCTTAGCGGTCAAAGAGTCCTGGCCATAGGCCGGAGCCGCGCCCTCGTTCGTGGCGAGAACCGACGCGAGGATGGGTTGACTGGCACCTGCGGTGTTGTCGCTCGCGAAATCCATGGTATCCCAGGCCTGGAGGCAGGATGGGTGCATCCCGGCGCACCCGCGATCGACACTCGCATGGTGGCAGACCTTCCTCTTTTTGCCTGGCCGCCGCTGATTCGCAAAGATAATTTTCAACGCTTGTTAAACTCACGGAAATCTGCAATCTTACATTCTTAGGACAGCGTTACTGACCATTTGAGGTTGGAACAACGCTGACGGCGCACACTCCTCGGCCGGAATTGATGCAAATCCCTAGCTGAATCAGCGCGATGGGCGCAGGCTGGCGACGCGCGCCTGGAAGGCCAGCGTGGCTCGGTTCTTGCCAGAAGGCTGCGCGTCTTACTTGGCATACTGGCGCGCGCTAGAGTCTCTGTGGCAGCGCGGTTTTATGGCATGGTTTAATGGCACGGTTTAATGGAAAGTGTGAGATGACCGATCCGATCTTGCCCGGCCCGATCCACCTCGATTCTGGGCTGCCGGCCGCGCAAGGCCTTTATTCGCCAGACAATGAGCATGACGCCTGCGGGGTCGGTTTCGTCGCCGATATGCACAATCGCAAGTCGCATGAAATTATCGGCATGGGCCTCGAGATTCTACGCAATCTCGATCATCGCGGCGCGGTCGGCGCCGATCCCATGGCGGGCGATGGCTGTGGCATGCTGGTTCAGATCCCGCACCGCTTTTTTGCCCAACAGGCAAGCGAACTCGGCTTTGTCCTGCCGGCGCCTGGCGAATATGCGATCGGCGCGTTGTTCTTGCCGCGCGATGTGGAAGGCCGCCGGATCGTCGAAGCCATAGTTGAGAAAATGGTTGCCGAAGAAGGGCAGATTTTACTTGGCTGGCGGGATACGCCGGTCGATTCTTCTTGTTTAGGCGAGAGCATCAAGCCAGCCGAACCGCTGAGCCGCCAAATTTTCATTCAGCGCGGGCCGGAGACTGGCGATCAGGACGTTTTCGAGCGGCGGCTTTTTATTTTGCGCAAGACGATTTCGAACGCGGTCCACAATCTGGCCGACCGGCGCATGGCGGGCTTTTATCCCGTGTCGCTTTCGTCGCGCACCATCGTCTACAAAGGCTTGCTGCTCGCGACGAAGCTCGATGTCTATTTCAAGGACCTTGGCGATCCTTTGTTCGAATCGGCGCTTTCGCTCGTGCATCAGCGCTTTTCGACGAACACTTTTCCCACCTGGTCGCGGGCGCATCCCTATCGTTATGTCGCTCATAATGGCGAAATCAATACTCTGCGCGGCAATCTCAATTGGATGGCGGCGCGGCAGGCTTCAGTCGCCTCCGGTCTTTTCGGCAATGACATAAGCAAGCTCTGGCCGATCTCCTATGAGGGCCAATCGGACACGGCCTGCTTCGACAATGCGCTCGAATTCCTCGTTCAGGGCGGCTACTCGCTCGTCCATGCGATGATGATGCTCATTCCGGAAGCCTGGGCGGGCAATCCGCTGATGGACCCGGAGCGCCGCGCTTTTTACGAATATCATGCCGCGATGATGGAGCCCTGGGACGGGCCGGCGGCTGTCGCCTTTACCGATGGCCGCCAGATCGGCGCCACGCTCGATCGCAACGGCCTGCGCCCGGCACGCTATATCGTCACGAGTGACGGACTCGTCGTGCTCGCCTCGGAGGCCGGTGTTTTGCCGATCGCCGAAGAGCGGATCATTACCAAATGGCGGTTGCAGCCGGGTAAGATGCTGCTCGTCGATCTGGAGCAGGGCCGCATCATTTCGGATGACGAGATCAAGCACGCCCTTGCCGCGTCGCATCCTTATGCCGAATGGGTCAAACGTACCCAGATCGTGCTCGAGGATATGGATTTCGCGGTGCATCCGCGGTCGCCGCGCAGCGACGTCACGCTCTTGGACCGTCAGCAGGCGTTCGGCTACAGCCAGGAGGATCTTTCGCTGCTGCTGCCGCCGATGGCGGTGACCGGCCAGGAAGCAGTCGGCTCGATGGGCACCGATACGCCGATTTCGGCGCTATCGACGCAGTCAAAGCTGCTCTACACCTATTTCAAGCAGCATTTCGCGCAGGTGACCAATCCGCCGATCGACCCGATCCGCGAAGAGCTGGTGATGTCGNNGATGCCAAGAAGAAACGGCTGGAAGTCCGCCAGCCGATTCTCACCAACGGAGACCTCGAAAAAATCCGTTCGATCGCGCATTTCGAGGAGGCATTCGATACCAAGACGCTCAACATCACCTATCCGTCGGAGCGCGGCGCAAAGGGCATGGACGAAGCGCTTACGAAGCTTTGCGAGAGGGCCGAACACGCGGTCAATAGCGGCTTCAATATCATCATTCTGTCCGACCGAATGACCGGCCCCGACCGTATTCCGATTCCGGCGCTTCTGGCGACGGCGGCGGTGCATCATC
>PLUZ01000017.1 GCA_003162995.1 Methylocapsa sp.
TGCCAATGTTCCGGATTGACCTTGCAATTGCGTCCAGCCTGGCCGCTTGACGAGCGGCGCGGCGAACTTGTTCATCACGACGGACTTGCTCATCCTGCAACGGGGCTCCCGCCAGCCCGGCGCGGCGATTTTTCCTTCGATTATCGCGCGATGTTAGCCTCGGCGATCGGCCGTCCGTCAGAAGCATTCGGAGCATTCTACCAGAAATTTGACGGCCCCATGCGGGTGCCCCGTCTTCCGGCGCCGCCTTATCTCTTCATGACGTCTGTCAATCGGATCGATTGCGAAATGGGCGCGATGGCTGCCGGCGCTAGCGTCGAATCGGAATACGCCATCCCGGCGGATGCCTGGTACTTTGATGCGAATGGGGCGCGAGTCATCCCCTTTTTTGTGCTGTTGGAGGCGGCGCTTCAACCCTGCGGGTGGCTCGCGAGCTATTCAGGTTTTGCCGTCAATGCAAAAGAGGAGCTGTTCTTCCGTAACCTCGATGGTTCGGCGATCGTTCACTCAAACGTGGGGCCGGACGACGGGATTCTAACCACTCGCGCAAAGCTGGTCTCTGTTTCGAGGATTGGCGGCACGGTGATTGTCGGTTTCGAGGTCCAGACCCGCTGCGGAAATCTGCCAATCGTGGATATGAACACGTCGTTCGGCTTTTTTCCGGCTGAGGCGCTCGCCTTGCAGCCGGGGCTGCCCAGCAAGGAAAACGAAATTGAAGACTGGGGCGCAGGCGCAAACAATGCCGCGACGCATGAGACGTTGCCGCCCCAGTTTTTCGACGGAACGGCTCGCCTCGCCCGTTCTCCCCTCTTGATGCTGGACCGGGTAACCGGCTGGTGGCCACAAGGCGGGCGCGCTGGACTAGGACGAATTCGAGGGGAGAAGGACATTGCCGCCTCCGAATGGTTTTTTAAAGCCCATTTTTTTCAAGATCCTGTTCAGCCTGGCTCTCTGGGCCTCGAGGCGATGCTTCAGTTGCTGCAAGTTCATATGATCCTGGCGAAGCTTGTCGAGGGGTTTGACGAGCCGTCATTTGAGCCGATCGCCTCCGGTCAAACAGCGATCTGGAAATATCGCGGACAAGTGACGCCTTTAAATTCCAAACTGACGATTCTACTCGACATTGTGGAGCACGAGAAGAAGGCTGAGAGTGCCCTTGCCAAGGCGAGGGGTTCGCTTTGGGTTGATGGCAAGAAGATCTATGAGACGCCAAGTCTCGCCATGCGCGCGCGGGCGGGCGTCAAAAAGATCGCATCGGAAAGGAAATCGCCGGGGATGCATCGCGAGGAGCAGGTTAGCCTCATCGCAACGCCCTGGATTTCAGATCATTGTCCAACCTATGTCGTTCCGTGTTTGCCGATGATGTGGGTTGTTGATCGCATCGCGCAAGCTGCAAGCAGGGCCCGGCCGGATCGCGCATTGGTCGAATTGAGGGACATTCGATTGTTCCGCTGGTTGAGCCTGCCTTATGGACGTCCGTTGGACATTCGCGCGGCAATCGCTGAAACAAGCACAGTCGAGCGCGCCGACGTCGTGCTGGAAGCCTCCGAAGATCCATTGGAGAGCGGCTCGTCCTTTAGCCGCGCCGCGACAGGCTCTGGCCGCTTTGCCAGCGGGTATGACCGTGAGCCAGATCTCATGGTTATGACCGGCCTTGAGGATTGGATCGACGGCGGCTCTCTCTATGCCGACGGAACCTTGTTTCATGGGCCAAGCTTCCAGGTCTTGCGGAAGCTCCGTCGGTCACGTGAAGGGGCTGTGGCTTTGCTTGATACGGCGCAGGGCGGGGCTCCAGACGGCGTATTGAACCCCGCATTGCTCGACGGCGTCGCGCAAATTGGCAGCATCACCGATCTTGGAAACTGGTTCGATCTTGATCCAGACTTCGCGCCATACCCGGCAAAGGTTGAGCGTCTTCGCCTCTTTGGACCGGTTCCCTCTCGCGGCTTGGTCGAATGCCGGATCGCCCGGCGCGGTTTCGCCGGCGAGGGGGGCCGATTGCCCTTATTCGTGGCCCAGATCATCGAAGACGAAAAGATCGCTCTCGAGATCGAACTGGCCTACACGCTATTTCCTAAGGGTCCCCTCGGCGCGGCGCCCTCCCGGCTTCGCCGCAGCTTCCTAAAAGATAAGCGCGCCGTTTTGGGCATGGGGCTTGGACAAACCGAAGAAGGCGCCACTGTCGTCGGCCCCTCGGATATCGAACGAAGCGACTGGCTGAAGGGCAGCGTCGCGTCGCTATACGGTTGCCCCGATCTCCAACGAGCCGAACTGCTGGAGATGGTCGCCGTTAAGCAACATGTGGCCCNNCTTTCATGTCGTTCATCATCGGGAGCTTGGGGCGGCGCAGAGCGCACGGCTGCCGTTCAATCGCTACCCCGTGAGCGTGACGCGCACGGGCGCAGGCTGTAAAGTCGCCGATGCGGCGCCGGCGTATCTCGACCTTGCGGCCGTGCNNCTTCAAGACAGCGTGATGTTTGATTTGCTGCTTGGATTGATCCAATGTTTCGTCCGAAAATTTGAGGTAGACGGCGATCAAAAGGCGCTCATAGGGAGGCCCGCCATTTATCTCTCCAATCACCAAACCTACCTTGAGGGGTTTCTGTTCAACGCGATGGCCTCCGCGTTTTTCAACGTTCCAATGCGCACCATAATCAAGACGGAACATCGAAAGGGCTGGGTCGGGGTCTTGGATGCATTCGCCGGAGCCGAGCCCGGGACCCGGCACGCCAATGCTTATTACTATTTCGATCAAGCGGATCCTCGGTCTCTCTATTCGGTGATGGAGCAATTTGTCGCGTTGCAAGCCGAGGAGCCCCATTCTCTGATGGTGTTTGTTGAAGGGCGCCGCGCCCGCAGCGCGAAACCCGCCGTGTCGCGAATGAGCTCCGCCATACCGGATTTTGCGGTTATGACTGGAATGCCCGTCGTTCCATTGCGCATCTCAGGAGGTCTCCCGGTTGAGCCTCTGACAACAAAGGCCGGGTTTCCCTTTGCTTTCGGTCAGCAGGACTACGTCGTTGGCGCGCCCATTGAGGCCGCTCATCTTCGGGATTTGACGAGCAAAGAGCGCGCGCAGCTGGTCGTCGAAGCGGTCAATGCTTTGCCGCCGGGCGACGCCGAGGCGCCGCTTCCAGGGTGTAACCGCAGTTTCGTTGAACGAATCCAAACAAGAGCCGCGGCGAGATCGGGCGGCGGCGATGCTGAGATCAAGGCGGCTTTGATCGAAACCTTCCTTTTGCCGGCTTCAAAAAGCGCGCGTTTCCATCGAATTATCAACGCTTTGACTTCAGAGGGTAAAGAAGACCCTGGCGACGATTGGGCTAGGTCGCTTGTAGCTTGGCTAATTCACGACGATTAATTATTGAGCAGGCGCCGCGCATAATGAAATGTAGTGACCATTTCGCTCCAATTTCAATAAGGAGCGGAGGCGGCGAATCTAACTACGGGGCAAACAAGGCGAGGATTGCGGTCTCGGGAAGATCAGATCCGCAAGTTCATCTGCGCGGCGAGTCGCCGACAACTGTGGCCGTCATCCGCCGCTCGATGTCGTGCGGAAAAAAGGCTTCGGAAACCTTTAAACGGCGCCTAGTCCGCCTCCTAAATCCGCAACAGGCGGCGAACTAGACCAGAAACGGGCGGAATGCAGCGGCTCTGATCATATTGCAATCCGAGGCTGGCGAGAACTGCAGCGGCGCATAGTTTGCCGGCTTGATTAGCCTTCTCCATGGTCGGAATTTTCATGGCCGTGCCAGTAAACTCTCCGGCGAGGAACAGGTCAGGATGTGAGGTTGTCACTGGCGCGCCTTTGATTCCAGACTCGGGGCTGAAAATCGAAAGCGCCGCCGATGTCGCCCAGAGATGGCCGCTGCTGTCTGCCGCCCCGGCTTCCCACCCTCGAAACACGCCACTGGCCCCGTCAGCGAGTTCTGCGGCCGATAAACGGCTCAGCAGCGTACCGGCGTGCATTCCGATGATCGCGCCCCGATCGCTCAGCGCGATCTGAGCGAGAACTTCGTCGAGAACTTCGTCCTCATTGCAGTCGCTGAAGGGTTTGCAATGAATAATACCGGGTGAATCGAAACGGGATATCGTCGCCGAAAGCACCCCCGCAACGCGGCGGGGCATCGGGACGCCTTCCCATAGCGGCGTTGCTTCGAGGACAGTAACGATCGCCCACGGAGAGGCGAGGAACATGGTCATGCAGTCCCGCGCCACAATTTCTTTTGGAATTCGGCTCAAAATAATCTGAACGCCAGCCGACCATTCGCGCCGCATCCTTGGCAATATGGAATTGGCGTATAGGTCCGGCGCAAGCTCGCCTATCGTAAGGGGTGGAACAGCGAGCACATAGGCGTCGGCCGTTCGCCTCGAGCGGTCGGCAAATCTAATGGCGGCTATATGCTTCCCTACGGACGACCCCGTCCACTCGATTGAATCCGCCCGCGCGCCAAGATGCATGGTCACGCCGAGCTGGCGAAGCAGGGCCGGNNCATTCGTTTACCGGCCCGCGCGTGATATTGATGCGGTGGGTGAGGCTGTAGGGATTAATGTAACGGGCGAGCATTACGAGGGCGAAGAGTTCGATAACCGTTGCTGCGCTGGCGTCCGGTTTAGCGGCGAAGACAATGTCGGCAAACGCCAAAATGAAATTTGCGAATTCAGGGCTCCGCCGCCTGAGCTGAAAGTGCTCATCGAAGCGAGTTGCGGCGACGGCGGCGCGCAGGGCATCGCTTCCCAGAACATAACGCGCTATGCGGCCGAGCCAAAAAGAGAAGTCTCGAAACGGCACCCCAAACCTGCGCATCGCCAGGTGGAAATCCAAGCACTGGCGCCAAGCCGGCTGGTCGAGCGCCGCGCTAATCTGGGTTGTAACTCCGCCCGCCCCTCTCAGGATGACGCCAGAAACCGGGCGCAACATGTCGAAAGCATTTCCTTCATCACAAGGAATGCGCCGCATCGTCTCTAACAACGAATAGTAAACGCTGCCAAAACTTCGCAGCGAATGTTCGACTGGAACGCCCGGAATTCCTTCCTCTGCGCCGAGTCGATAGGACACGGCTTTCCCACCCCACCTTTGCTCTCTTTCACAGATCTCGACTTCCGCGCCAGCCTCTCTGCACTCCATGGCGACTGTCAGACCGGCAATGCCGCCGCCGATGATCAGTACGCGTCCAACCATTAGTGAGCGGCGCCGCTATGCTGGGCGAGACGCCAAACAAAATTATGGTTCACGGGCACTCCATCATGAAAGGCTTGAGTCGCTCACGATTAAGATCAAGTTAGGGTCTGGCCTGCAATTTAGCGAGTTAGGATCGCCGCCTGAATTTTGAAATTTCGGATGATGGACCCACATTCTATTATACCGGCCGGCCGCTGAGAAACCATACCCCAATCGTCCCCGCGACACGGGCGAATATGATTCGCATTTTCAGGTCAAGCCAAGCGAACGCGGGTATCCGCCGCCGCCGACGAGGCTGCGTAATCAGGGCCACCCTAAGTCACTTTTCCCGGCTAAACTAGACCAATTTGCAAGCCTTGTTTTAAACTCTAGCCTAGGCGCCCATTTTTCTTATTGACCGGGCACAAACCTGAAAAGTTGAATCGCATGCCGAAAATATTGTTAGAAGGAGCATCTTGTGCGCCGCAGGCGTCGCATTCGATTCAATAGGGTTAAAATAGAAACAAGGAGGATGCCGGATGGGCGCCTTTGATATCGATGCCGAACTCGGCGAGAAGCCGCATGAGAATGAGGAGCAGATCGCCCATCAGCTCGCCGAAATTATAGCCAAGGCGATGGGTGAAAAAGGGGCCCCGGCGCGCCGTGAGGCCCATCCGAAAGCGCACGGATGCGTCATAGCGGATTTTCACGTTGAGGAGAATCTGCCGCCGTATTTGGCGCAAGGCGTCTTTACGCCCGGCAAGAGCTATCAAGCCTATATCCGCTTCTCCAATGGCCGACCTGACCCGACGCGAGCAGACGGCCGGCGAGATGCGCGAGGAATGGCCATCAAGCTGCTGGGCGTACCTGGCGGAAAGATTTTGGCCAGCGAGAGAGACGCCCAGACACAAGACTTTCTCATGATGAGCCACCCAAAGTTCCTGGTGAATGATCCAACGCGCTATCTGAATTTCACCGACCGGTGGAACAAGCCTGATCGCTTTGCAAAGCTGCGCGCGCTAAAGGCCCTAGGCTTCAAGGGAGTGCTAAACGGCATTGAAATGACATCAGCGATCATCGGAAGTCCCCTGCAAGCGCGTTACTGGTCTCAGGTTCCCTACCGGCTTGGCGATTCCCCGCATAAGCAGGCCATCAAATTCTCCGCGAAGCCTTGCATCCTTGACGATATGAAGTTTTANNGCGAATTATCTCCGCGACTCCATGATTCTTCAGCTCACGTCGACGGGCGCTAAGTTCGACTTCGAAGTGCAGCTGCGCGCTCTGGATATGAGCGTCGAAGATTCTATGATTGAGTGGAAGGAGGCTGCGGCTCCATTTATCAAAGTGGCGACAATCACAATTCCATGCCAGGACTTCGCTACGCCCGAGCGCGACGAATTCGGCGAAAATCTTTCATTCACGCCGTGGCACGCGCTGCCTCAGCACCGTCCCTTAGGGATAACCAACCGCATTCGGCGTGTACTTTACGAAACGATGTCAAAGCTCCGCCATGACATCAACGGGACGGCGCGACTCGAGCCTGCGGGCGTCCTCGCCGATTTCAGCAACCCATAACGCAGAGCGAGACCAATCATCCCTTATGTTTTCCCGTCTGTTTGATCTTAACGCGGTTGCGGCGTTCGGGCGCGCTTTTAAGCGCGGAATTCAACGTTGGCGTTTGAGCAAGTGGGGTTCCGCGCGGCCAGCAAAGCCTCCGCGCGCTCACTCTAGACCTGGACTCCCCTTCTGCGCAGAGTGCGGCCGAGAGGCTGGCGTGAAAGGCTCACGTTGGTGAAACAATGCAAGCTAGAAAAGATCTCAGGATTGGCATAGTTGGCGCGGGAGCAGGTGGCCTGTCGGTCGCGGAGGCGCTGCGAGACAAAGGCTACAGCGACATAACCATTTTTGAGAAAAGAGACCGGCCAGGCGGCCAAGTCTATACCTACGCTTATAAAACCGACGACCAAAGGACGATTCTCTGTGAGATGGGGAGCGTCCAGCCTTTCGCGGCAGGGACTGGCGCTCTGGGCCGGTTGATAAAGCGCTATGGATTAAATTTTGGCCGGACGATCACAGAAAACAAAATTGGAAAGTTCAAATTTTATAGCGCCGCGAAGCGTTCAAATTGCCGGGATTTCACCAAATCTCCGATTGGCTTCCCGCTCACATTGCGGAATGTATTTCTTGTGGCCGCTGATCTCCTTAAACTCTGTTGGTATCTATTTAGATATCGCAGATTAG
>PLUZ01000406.1 GCA_003162995.1 Methylocapsa sp.
CATATCGTCTGCTACCGACAAGATGCGTCCGGGCCACTTGCCAAGACCGCCGGCTACGGTATCCTTTTCGAGTCTCGCCCGCTGGTGATCTTTAGTTTGTGCGTCATGCTGTTCCATCTCGCCAATGCAGCGATGCTGCCACTGGTGGGACAGAAGCTGGCAGCCGCCTATCCGAAGGAAGCAACGGCGATGATGTCGGCCTGTATTGTCGCCGCCCAACTGGTGATGGTGCCGATTGCTGTGCTGGTGGGACGCACTGCCGACACTTGGGGGCGTAAGCCGCTGTTCCTGGTCGGGTTCGCCATCCTGCCTATTCGGGCAGTGCTATACACCTTCTCTGATAACAGCTTCTGGCTAATAGGTGTCCAGGTGCTGGACGGCGTGGGAGCCGGGATTTTCGGCGCTCTCACACCCCTTGTGATCGCCGATATCATGCGGGGCACAGGGCGTTACAACCTGGCGCAGGGTGCAGTCGCCACCGTTCAGGGGATTGGCGCGTCATTAAGCGGCCTGACCGCCGGTGTGGTCGTGGATCGCTATGGTTACTCCGTCACATTCTTGACCTTGGGGGCTGCCGCCGCTGTCGCACTGATCGTCTTTGCTATTGGCATGCCAGAAACGGCGAACCACGAATAAAGAGAGCATAACTTGGAGCAGAAGGAAACTGAGTACTGCTCGACAGGGCGACGTCTTGGTTAGGCGAAGGCTCACCCCTTCCTTCGTGCATGATGGCGAGGGTACAAAAGTGCAATTTCACCTTATATTTCAGGTCATTCTTGCACTGTGCGAATTTCTTGATTTTTGCACATAGCGTTTCCCGAGGGTTAGGTCCGCTTGGTTCCCCAACCTACCGGACAAGCCTTTACTCCAGCGGCTGAAGCGTGTACCCCGTTCCCGCAATGGACCCGGTGCAGCCGTTGCGGTTGCACCGGGCTTATTTTTGGCGGCTCCTTTAGAGGGAACCTTCGCGCAAGGCGATTGAATTCCATGGCGAATGTGGTGGTGGTCGGCGCTCAATGGGGCGACGAGGGAAAAGGCAAGATCGTCGATTGGCTGTCGCTCGAGGCCGACATCGTGGTGCGCTTTCAGGGCGGCCACAATGCCGGGCATACGCTCGTCATCGACGACAAGGTCTATAAGCTCAATTTGTTGCCGTCCGGCATCGTGCGGCCCGGAAAACTCTCGATCATCGGCAATGGCGTTGTCTTCGATCCGCATCATTTCGTGGAGGAAATCACCAAGCTCGCGGCGCAGGGCATCGAAATCTCACCAAAAAATTTAAAAATCGCCGAAAACGTCACGCTGATCCTGGCTTTGCACCGCGAACTCGACGCCCATCGCGAATCCTCCAAGATCGAGGCCTTAAAAATAGGCACCACGAAGCGCGGCATCGGGCCCGCCTATGAAGACAAGGTGGGACGCCGCGCGATCCGCCTCATGGACCTTGCCGAACCCGATACTTTGGATCAAAAAATCGCCCGGCTGCTTGCCCATCACGAGCCGCTGCGCCGGGGTCTTGGACTCGAACCTGTCACCGCAGAGGCCATTCGCGCCGAGCTCGATTGTGTCGCGCCGAAAATTCTCCCCTACATGGACGCGACCTGGGAGCTGCTCGACAGCGCCCGGCGCGCCGGCAAGCGCATCCTCTTCGAAGGCGCCCAAGGCGCCCTGCTCGATATCGATCACGGCACCTACCCCTTTGTGACCTCGTCGAACACGGTCGCCGCGAATGCCGCCACGGGCTCGGGCCTCGGCCCGAAGGCGATCGGTTATGTGCTCGGAATCGCCAAGGCCTATACGACACGGGTCGGCGGCGGCCCGTTTCCGACGGAACTCCTCGACAGCATCGGGGAACGGATCGGCGATCGCGGCCGGGAATTCGGGACGGTGACGGGACGGCGCCGGCGTTGCGGCTGGTTTGACGCGGTGCTCGTTCGGCAAACCGTGAAAACCTCCGGGATCGACGGGATCGCCCTTACCAAGCTCGATATTCTCGATGGTTTCGAGGAAATCAAGGTTTGTGTCGGCTATCTTCTCGACGGAGAGCGCATCGGGAGATTGCCGGCAAGCCAGGCCGCTCAAGCCAGGGTCCAGCCCATCTATGAGACGATCGAGGGGTGGAAAGGCACAACCGCTGGCGCGCGCTCCTGGGCCGCGCTGCCGGCGCAGGCGATCAAATATGTGCGCCGTATCGAGGAACTGATCGAGGCACCGGTGGCACTTCTCTCGACCAGTCCCGAGCGGGCCGATACGATCCTCGTTAATAATCCTTTCAGCGATTGATGGCCTTGTCTCGATTGTTTCGCTAATGTTCACGCTGGGATTGACGAGAGGCCGATCAAATGCTCTCAACGCGACATGGCTGACTATTACCCGCTGCTAGCCAAGGCCGTCGCAGGCCTGCCGAATTCGACCGCCGAAACGCGCCATGCCATTTACGAGCGGGCGCGCAAAGCGCTCTTTGGTCAATTGCGCAATCTCGATCCACCGGTGCCGGCGGAAACGATTGAACGCGAAGCGCAAGCTCTGGAGCGGGCGGTCGCCCAGCTCGAAACGGAAATGACGTTGCTGGCTGGTCCGGACAGCGGCATCCCTTTGGCTGAGACGCCTGAAACAAATTTCGGCGGCTCGAAGTCTCCCGCCGCCAGGTCCCCGGCGCCTGAGCCAAGCGCGGCGCCGCTGCCTAAATCCGGGGCTTGGGCTCCTGATCCGCTTGACCGCGCTCCCTCCGCAAAGCCGGCGGGACCGGCGGCGCGAACGCCGCGCGCTCCCCTGCCCCCCCTGAAAGTCCGCCGTGATCCGCCGGGCGTAAGCCCAGCCGCCTGGCCGATCGGGGCGCCGCAGTCCGGCGTAGCTTCCAACCACAAAAGGCCAACGTCGCTGTCCGGCCTTACGCCAGCGGCTCCCTCCGCATCGAAGCCATCGGCTGCGCAAGACACGTCTCAAGTCTCGGCAGCCGGCATTGCCCCTTACGGCGAAGCCGCAGTTTCCGAACCGGACTTCCAGCCTATTCCCGGGGACGCATCCGGCCCGGACGCCTCTTTTTTGAATGCGCCGTCCTTTGAAACGTTCATCCCGGAAGCGCCAAACGAGAGCCCCGAGGGTTACGAACCGGCGGCGAGAACGCGGATAGAAGCGCAACGTCCTTACGCACCGCGTCCCGCAGGAGATACCGGAACGGCCAGGCGCGTTGGGATTGTTGTCGGAATTGTCGGTGTGGTCGTCGCCCTTGTCGCGATCGCCGCCTATAAGCTGCGCGACCGCCCCGAGGATCTTCTGCCTTTGCAAGGTTCTTCGCCATCGATCCAAGGCGAGGCGGGCTCCGGCGGCAAGATCATCGATCGTATTGACGCCGGCAGCGCGACACCAGGAGCGCCGGCAGCGACGGCGGGTGCACCTTCCTCGACCGCCGCTCGCAACGATGGAGCAAAAAGCGGACCTGGACCCGCCAATCCCGCCGTACCCGTCGCCCACCGCGCCGCCTTGCTGATGGAGGCGCCGGAAGAACAAGCCAAGGTGAAAGCATTTCTCGGCACGGTCGTCTGGAAGGTCGATAACGTCAGCAATGGTCCGGATGAGCCGTTAAGCATGGCGGTTCGTGCCGAGGTTGACATCCCTGAACAGAAACTACAGTCGGCCATCATCATTCAAAAGAATTTCGATAGCACGCTGCCGGCTTCACATACCATCAAACTACACTTCTCTGTTAAGCCGGACAGCCCGTTAGCCAATATCAAGCAGGTCAATGTGTTGCTGCGGCGCGAAGATACTCCTACAGGAGACGCCCTGAAGGGGATTACCGTGCCGGTCACGGAGAATTCCTTCCTGATCGGTCTTAGCCGCGGCGACGGCGAGGCGTCCAATCTCGAGCTTCTACGGTCCCGCGAATGGATCGATATTCCGATCGTTCTTGCCAACGGCCATATTGCGAAATTGACCTTCGAAAAAGGACCGTCGGGGCGCAACGCGCTCGATGACGCGATGGCGTCCTGGCAGGCGCGATAAGGAAAGCCTGATGGTGGTGTGATCTTGCGCCGTCTCATGGCACTTGCATGAGCGCCTGTCCAACACGGATAACGGTTCCTTCTTGAACGCTTTCGCACAGTGTGAAGCCATCTGGCGCGAAGACGATAATGGTCGATCCGTGCTGAAACCAGCCCATGTCTTCGCCTTTGCGGAAGCTTGCATCGCAGGCAATGACGTTAGGCCCGCGGTAGCCGAGATTGAGCAAGATATCGAGGAAGCGCAGCCTAATGCTGGCCACAAGGATCGCCGCGACCGGCACCAAAGCGATGCTGTGGCCGGTGATGTCAAGCCTTGTTCGAATCACAGCGCGTTCGTTCTTGCAGAAGAGTTTCTCGACCCGTTTGAGTGCAATGGGATTAACGTTCCAGGTGTCCCCTGAGATGTAGGTCACTTGTTCCACGCGGCAGTCGTGGGGAGCGTGGAAATGATGGTACATGCTGGACGTGAGCCGCAGGGTAACATAGCGGCCATTACGGTAGAGATTTACGAGATCCGAATCGCCAAGCAAATCCTGCAAACTGTAGGGAAATCCCTTGATCTGCATCAACTCGGTGCCCTTGATCGTGCCGCACGCGCCGACGATAGCGTCGCATGGGCTGACAAGCACCGCAGGATCCATTGCGATGGGCCGGGCTCCATCCTTGAGTTCCCGGATGAAACACTCATGCATGCTACGAAATTGCGTTTTCTTCGCTTCGCTCAAGTCCAAATCGGAGAACAGGCGCCAAACGGCAATCGACACATCGCGCACGAACGGCTGTTCAATTTGGCTGAACCAGCCCATGAACTTGGTTGCCAAGCGCCGGGGGATCCGGTTGGTCAATAGAAAATTGAGGTCCTCCTGCTGGACGGCCTTTGCGATAAGAGATCGAATTGTCATGATTTGGTAATATCGCCTCGATAGGCCGTAAATGATGGAATCACGGTACACATTATTTGCACTGTCTGCCCTTGGCACGGCGGTGTTGATTGCATCGCTGGCGAAGCTGAAGACGCGGCTGGAGCTGTCGAAGGCAAAGCATCGGTCGTTGGCTGGGCATGCCCGGATGGGGAAGCGGATCGCGTCGCTTATCCCGTTCTACGAATACGACGAAGCGCAGTTCTTCCGCGCGGACTCGGCGCCGGACGATATTGCGGCGCGCCGGGAGGCCGGCTTTGCGCGCCTCTCGAAACTCTACCGGGACCGGTTTGCGGAGACGAATCAGCTCACCGCAAAGGTCAAAGACAGCATTTCCGACCTTCA
Organism: Methylocapsa sp.; assembly: GCA_003162995.1. Taxonomy (GTDB): domain Bacteria; phylum Pseudomonadota; class Alphaproteobacteria; order Rhizobiales; family Beijerinckiaceae; genus Methylocapsa. The sequence goes on from PLUZ01000406.1 coordinate 5,270, forward strand.
ATTCACCGAAGCCTACCGGGTGCCTTTTCAATTCAGCCGCTTTGTCCGCGAACACCTCAGCGCCGGCGCCTTCGTCCAATCGTCTTCCGGCGTAACCCTTACCGATCTCGACGGCAATCGCTTCTACGATCTGACGGGGTCCTATGGCGTGAACGTCTTTGGGTACGATTTCTACAAGGAGTGCATCGAGGCGGGCGTGCAACGCGTTCGTGACCTCGGCCCCGTGCTGGGCGCTTATCATCCGGTGATCGCCACTAATGTTCAACGGCTCAAGGAAATTTCCGGGCAGGACGAAGTTTCGTTTCACATGTCCGGCACAGAGGCGGTTATGCAAGCGGTGCGGCTTGCCCGCTACCACACAAGCCGGTCTCATTTGGTGCGTTTTTGCGGCGCCTATCATGGATGGTGGGGGGATGTGCAACCGGGTATCGGCAATCCCGTCCCAGCGGAGAATACCTACACTTTGAAAGACATGTCCGAGGATTCTTTGCGCGTGCTGCGCAATCGCCGCGACATTGCGTGCGTGCTTATCAATCCGCTGCAGGCGCTGCATCCGAATGCCGGCGCGTTTTCGGATTCCTCGCTGGTCGATAGTGCAAGATGCACGAACTTTGACAAAGAAGCCTACACCGATTGGCTGAAGCGCCTGCGTGCTGTCTGCACCGAACGTAACATCGTGCTGATCTTCGATGAGGTTTTCGTCGGCTTCCGCCTCGCACTTGGCGGGGCGCAAGAGTATTTCGGCATTCGGGCCGATATTGTCACCTATGGGAAGACGCTCGGAGGAGGCCTTCCGATCGGGGTGGTCTGTGGCCGCAAGGATTTGATGAAGCGCTACCGCGACGATCGCCCCGCGGACATTTGCTTTGCCCGCGGGACCTTCAACTCGCATCCCTACGTCATGGGCGCTATGAGCGCGTTCCTTGAGCGGATCGAAAGCCCGGAAATTCGCAAATTGTACGGCACTCTCGATTCGGTGTGGAACAACCGGGCAGAGCAGTTCAACCGGCGCTTGCGCGACGAGGGCCTGCCGGTGCAGGTGGCGAACATGTCCTCTATCTGGAGTGTCGTCTACACGCGGCCATCGCGTTACAACTGGATGCTGCAATATTATCTGCGCGCCGAAGGATTGGCGCTGAGCTGGATCGGAACCGGCCGCTTTATCTTCAGTTTGAATTACACGGACGCCGACTTCGAAGCGGTCACGAGTAAATTCGTGACCGCTGCCAGAGCAATGCAGCAAGATGGCTGGTGGTGGTCCTATCCTTTGGCGACAAACACATCGATCAGGCGGCAAATCCTGCGGGAGATGGTTGTTCACCGCCTCAAACGGAAACGCCGCCGCACCCGCGCCGGATAGTGCTCCGGCGTCATCGAATCGAACAACTCGCCGCGCATCAGGTAGAGCGGCGCCATGTGATAGAGCTTGATATCGTGAAAAGGATCGGTCAGGATTTTTGCCGCCCACGCGAGCCCTGTCTCAACGTCCCTGATGAAAAACAGCTGGACAGTCCGGTAGATAAGGCCAGCGGCGCCGATGAACAACCACATCAAAGCCACCTTCTGGATGAAACTGGCGTCGCTTATATGCGGGTTGAAGATACCGAAGAGCGTCGGATCAAGTAAAAGCACGAGCGGAGAAAGCGCCCAGATCGTCATTAAAACGACCTTGCGTTGCAGGTTGTACCCAACCTTGATTTCTTCTTTGTACTCGTGTGTGGCGTGGTTCACCTCATCGTAGCCCTTGGGCTCGAAGAAGAAGTGCCCAATTTGCCGGGTCATCATCGCGGCAAGCCAGCCAGTCAATGCAGCCGCGACCGGGTTCGTAAACACCAGCACATAGGCGCACAAGAAGCTGATCGCACTGAACAAGTGCAACGACTGGTTGATCCGGCTGTGATGATAATAGCGATGATCGTCCCACCGCTGGGTTCTAAGAACCTCAAGAAACTCGTCCATCACCCTCCCACCTCATATGTTTATGGCCTATACGTTAAATGTGACAGTTCCAGCACAGCTTCCCAAAATGCGATTGGCTTTTTAAAAGGAAATTTGTGCTCCTAGGCAAAGTCCGGCCAGCGGACTCAGCATGGTCGAGTGCGTGTCTAGCCGATGACATGCGCCTCCAAACGATCCTCTTTTGTAGCGGCGGACCCAGCGGACTTGCCGAAGCGGATGAGCGAGAAATGACCGAAGGGCGGCATTGCGCGGTTTTCGATCACGCGCACCCCATCCCGCTGTTCGATCCAGCGCTCATAGCGCGCCCAAGGGAATTCCAGGCGCCAACCGAGGAAACGCGTGAGTGGCGTGAGCAATTTCTCCACCATGCGCCGCAGACCCTTGTCCGCGCCGACACGGCTAACCAGCACGATCTCGCCACCTGGTTTGAGCACACGCAGGAATTCATCGAGCGTCGCCTCGGGGTTTGGAACCGTGGTGACGACGAGTTGTGCAACGATGACGTCGAATGAGCTATCCGGGAAACCCATGCGCTCGGCATCCATGACCGCGAGCCCCTCGACATTGCTCAGGGCCAATTCATGAACCCGCGCATGCGCCTTGCGCAACATTGGCTCGGAGAGGTCGGCGCCGACAAGGCGCGTGGAGCGCGCATAATCGGGCAGCGAAATACCGGTGCCGACCCCGACTTCGAGGACGCGTCCGCCGGCACGTTCCGCTGCCTCGACGGCTGCACGCCGGGCACGCGCGAAGAGCGCGCCGAAAACAAAATCATAGATTGGCGCCCAGCGCGCATAGGCCTTCTCGATCGTGCCGTTGTTGAATTCAGTCGCCATTGTTCCTCCACAGTCCCCTTGCGCCGGGGAGATCGCCATGCGGCAAAATTCGCCGGTCTCCCGGCCGCTTTCTAGACAGCCCGGGGCTTGCGTGAATTTCCGATCGCCACTTGGTTGATATGCCTGATAAATTGCCTAGCGCTGTTCTCCCACGAACGGGTCAGGGCGAAGGCGCGGCAAGCCTCGCGTGAAATGCGAAGGGCGCCGATGCACGCCGCGCGCAGATCGTCGCTCAGCACGCCAATCGGATTATTGCCAATAACGTCCCGCGGGCCGGTGACCGGAAATGCGGCAATCGGAACGCCGCTCGCGAGCGCTTCGAGCTGCACGATGCCGAAGGTATCCGTGCGGCTTGGAAATACGAAGGCATCCGCAGCGGCCAAGTGCTCGGCCAATTTCGGATTCTCCAGCAGCCCGAGAAACTTCGCGTCGGGAAACCGGCGCCGCAACTCGGCTTCCTGAGGTCCCTCTCCGATCACGACCTTCGTGCCAGGAAGGTCCAGCGAAAGAAAGGCCTCCAAATTCTTTTCGACTGCAATTCGTCCGACGCTTACGAAAATCGGACGCGGAAAGCCCAGATCGATCGCATGCTCCGGTTTGAACGCCTCGGTGTCGACACCACGGGTCCACATGCCGAGGTTCTTGAAATTCCGCTGGGCGAGCTCAGCCATCAGGGACGGGGTCGACACCATTGTGACCGTGGCGGCGGAGTGGAAGTGCCGCAGCACCGCGTAGGACCAATTGTCGGGGATCGGAAGACGCGCGGAAATATATTCGGGAAACCGCGTCGTATAGCTGGTCGTGAACGGCAAGCCGTTTTTCACGCAATAGGCGCGCACCACATGGCCGATAGGCCCTTCTGTTGCGATATGAATCGCGTCCGGATCAGCCTTCTCGATTCGCTGCGCAATCTCGCGGCGCCCCGGCAGGGCCAAACGCAAATTTGGATCCGTCGGCAAGGGAAAGGAAAGAAATCCCTCAGGCGAGAGAAAATCGATTGTGACGCCCAGGCTTCGTGCGCTGCGGGCCAGCGAAGTCAAAGTCCGCACCACGCCATTGACCTGGGGATGCCAAGCATCAGTTGCGATAAGCACTCTCATCGGCCTGCGCACACCTTATCCAAGCTGTTTCGAAATTCGTGTCGAGAGATCGAATCCGAGGAAAATCACTACGTCTCACCGCAACACGCCCGGGGGGGCTGAAATAAAGGACCAGAACGAAGTGCTGCTCCTGGCCCAGGACTTCCGAACATCTTCCAGATCGCGTTCCAAAAAGCAGATGGCAGCAATCGCAAGTTCATGTTTCAATTGTATGACGGCACAACGGATGGTTCCCATTTGCCGTCAAAAGACTTCACCCTGCCATCTCCGGTAAGCCGATAGTCGCCGCTCCATGAGCCGGTAACATTTTCACGCCTGAGAGCATCACAAAATCGATCTCATCCACATCACCGTTGCGCCGCGCTCAGTGCCGTCGACCCGGCGAGTCCCGGCGCCATTTGCACTGCTTCTCGCGATCTTGAAGGCGAAGAGGGATTCCCCGATCATACAAGTGCCGCTGGTGCAGTATTCCGTGGATTGATCTAAATTCTGCATCCCCACCCAGGCGAGTGCGAGCCTGGCAAGGCGTATATCCAGCGCAGCGATCCCGGCGCGGGCGCAGCCAGCCTCTCCGGGACACAATGAAAATTTGAAATTAGCTCTGAGGAAAGCCACCAGCAGTGCGCGAGAGGCTGATTGCGTACCAAGACTCATGGATCATGGCCGAGAGGCTGCGAGCCTTAGTTTCGGTGTGATTCGATTTTTCAGGGCATAAAACGCATTTTTCCAGCAAAGACTATAAAACTTGTGGATATTGACGAATCGGCTCAATATTGTGCGGGATTAGCAGTTGCGTTGGAGCTTTGGCTGCCTGGGTTTGGGCGGCGAAAATTGGCGATCGAGGTTTGAATGCTCACAAAAAAAGGCAAATATGGATTAAAGGCCATGGTCCATCTGGCTGGCCGTCCGGTGGGCGAGACAACGCTTGTGAGCGATATCGCCCATGCGAATGAAATTCCGAAAAAATTTCTCGACACAATTCTCGGCGAGCTGCGCAATGCCGGCTTTGTTTTTTCAAAAAAAGGCAAAGGCGGAGGCTACACATTGGCCAGGCCGCCGCATGAAATCAAAGTTGGCCATATAGTTCGCGTACTTGACGGGCCGCTCGCTCCCATTGCCTGTGCAAGCAAAAATTCCTACCAGCGCTGCGACGATTGCGCCGACGAGAAACATTGCTGCGTGCGTCTCATCATGCTCGAAGCACGCAACGCAATCGCGACCGTGCTCGACAACCGGACGCTGGCGGAGATGCGGGCGCTG
>PLUZ01000075.1 GCA_003162995.1 Methylocapsa sp.
GCTCATGCAGGAGTTGTTCGATTTCGACAAGATCCGGGGCTTGTTTCGAACCGGCTTCCGTTTTCGTTTCGATGCGATGTCCGCGGTCACCGGGCCTTATGCCGCGCGAATCTTCGTCGATAGACTTGGTGCGCCTCCTGATTCGATTCTCAATGGCACGCCGCTGCCGGACTTCGGCGGGCATCATCCTGACCCCAATTTGATCAATGCCAAACACCTTTTCGACCTCGCTATGTCCGCCGGCGGTCCCGATCTCTGCGCAGCGTCGGACGGCGACGGTGATCGCAATCTGATCATCGGGCGGGGCCGGTTCGTCACGCCCTCCGACAGTCTCGCGATCCTGGCTGCGAACGCCCAACTTGCGCCCGGCTATGACAAGGGCATCGCCGGAATTGCGCGCTCCATGCCAACGAGCAGGGCCGCCGATCGTGTCGCCGCACGGCTTGGCGTAGCGCTATACGAGACGCCGACCGGATGGAAGTTTTTCGGCAATCTGCTCGACGCGGGGCTGGCAACGATCTGCGGCGAGGAGAGTGCTGGAACTGGATCCAACCATGTGCGCGAAAAGGACGGACTTTGGGCGATTTTGCTGTGGCTTAATATTTTGGCCGCGCGGGGTGAGAGCGTCGCGGCGATCGTCGCCAAACACTGGGCGGAGTATGGGAGAAACTATTATACCCGGCACGATTATGAGGAGGTCGAAGCCGATGGTGCGAATGCGCTTATGCAAGCCTTGCGCGACGCCCTGCCGCGATTGAAGGGCAAGCTGGCTTCCGGGCTCGACCTTACTGGAGCCGATGATTTCGCTTATCACGATCCGGTGGACGGCTCGGACTCGGAGCACCAGGGTATCCGACTTCATTTCGAGGATGGCAGCCGCATCGTCTATCGCCTTTCGGGCACCGGCACGTCCGGGGCGACGCTCAGGGTCTATATCGAGCGCTTCGAACCCGATCCCGCGCGGCAAAATCAGGACAACGAAGAAGCACTTGCCGGTCTGATCACGCTGTCGCGGGAGTGTGCACGCATTGCTCATTACACCGGACGCCAGGCGCCGACGGTGATCACCTGAGCACCGGAGAGGCACTGATGCCCAGTGTCACGGGCAATGTGCGCGTCACCGCAGGCAAACCCGAGCCGCTTGGTGCCGCCCCTGACGGGGCCGGGGTGAACTTCGCCGTCGCGTCGGGCAGTGCCGAGGCAATCTTTGTTTCGCTATTCGACTCGGACGGCTGCGAGACCGCGCGAATCCGGCTGCCTCGCCGGACAGGCAATGTGTTTCACGGGCATATCTCAGGTCTTGGACCTGGCGCCCGTTACGGCTTGCGCGCGCACAGCCCATTTGAGCCTCAGTCCGGTCATCGTTTCAATTGCGCCAAACTGCTGGTCGATCCTTTCGCGACGAGGCTCGACCGGCCGCTCACACTCGACGCAAGTTTGTTCGACGCGCGGATCCATGGCGCGGCGGAAGACGATATCGACAGCGCACCCTTTGTGCCGAAGGCGATCGTTGAAGCACCGGAACCGTTCCGGCCGCCCCGGCGTCCAAACGCCGAATGGCGCGACCTCGTGATTTATGAATTGCATGTCCGTGGCTTCACCAAGCTGCGTCATGACATACCGGAATCCCTTCGCGGCACATTCGCGGGGCTCGCGCATGAATCGCCGGTCGAATATCTGAGAAGATTAGGGGCGACCGCCGTCGAGCTTTTGCCGATCGCGGCGTGGATCGACGAGCGGCATTTGCCGCCGCTCGGGCTCAGCAACTATTGGGGATACAATCCAATTGCGATGTGCGCACCCGATCCGCGCCTCGCGCCGGGCGGCTGGGCGGAGGTGCGCACCGCAGTCGACGCGTTGCATAACGCAGGGATCGCCGTCATCCTCGCCGTGGTTTTCAACCATACCGGCGAAAGCGACGAGTTCGGTCCAACCTTGTCGATGCGCGGGCTTGATAATGCCGGATTCTACCGGCTGCAAGCCGGCAATCCTGCGCTTTATGTCAACGATGCAGGCTGTGGCAATGTGCCCGCGCTCGAGCGTCCAATGTGCATGCGTCTCGCCCTCGAAGCGCTGCGCACCTGCGTTATCCGCGCCGGAGTTGATGGCTTCCGTTACGATCTCGCGACCGTGCTAGGCCGGCGCGAATTGGGCTTTGATCCAAATCATCCGTTGCTCGCGGCAATCGTTCAGGATCCATGGCTTAAGGATTTGATCCACATCGCCGAACCATGGGATTCTGGCCTTGGCGGCTACCGGCTCGGTGCCTTTCCAGCGCCCTGGGGCGAGTGGAACGACCACTCGCGCGACAGCTTCCGGCAATTTTGGCGTGGCGATCCGGGCTCCGTCGGGGCCCTCGCGACACGGCTTGCAGGATCGGCGGATATTTTTGGGCCTCGCCACCGGCCGCTTTCGCGATCGATAAATTTCGTCACCGCGCATGACGGTTTCACCCTCGCCGATCTCGTTGCCTTCAAAACCAAGCGCAATGAGGCCAATGGCGAGGACAATCGCG
>PLUZ01000087.1 GCA_003162995.1 Methylocapsa sp.
GATGATCCTCGTGCTCCCGGCGTATCAGCAACCATCAAACATCCATGCAGGACCCAGGCCCCCGTTGGAGCTTTCATTGATCACGCTCAAGATCCATCACAAGACAACCTATCGCTACCTGTAATGGACTGCAATTATCCGTGGCCGGGATCGCAATCATCGCGTCCTCGGGCCCAGATTGATTGCAACTGGATCTGGCGGTTTGGCCCACAATCATTGCAACTGGGCCCACAATCATTGCAACGGGATCGCAATCAAGCTCACTGAGACCACGCTCATTGCAATTGGCCTGGGCTGAAGAATCGATCGCGATCCAATCGTTTGACTGGCGCTCAAACCGGCAGACCGGCGGCCAGCATTTGCTCCTTCAGGTCGCGCGCTCGCTCCGCGCCGAGTTCCTGCTTGAAGAGTGCTCGAAGCTCGCCAGGTTTGACGCCGAGCATCTCGGTCAGCACCTTGGTGGTGTACCCGTTGCGGGTGAGCGTGGCCTCGACGCCATCGATCTGTTTTGACAGGACGGAATCGGCAATCGCCTCGCTGATCGGCTTCTCGTTTGCTTGAAATCCGGTTTCCAGCGCAAGCGTGAGATGTTGTTCGATCTGCAACGGCGTGCGCAGTCTCGAGGCCAGGAGGTCTACCGCCGAAGGTTCGAGGATATCGTCGATGCCGACGCCATCGACGGCGCAGGCATTGATCAGCCAAGTCATGTATTCGCGCTGGCTCCCGGTCACGCCATCGAGCGAATAGATCGCCGTCCTATACCCGATCTCCTCCATCGCTGGGTCACGCAAATCGTTGCGCAGCCTGGGATGCCCCGCGAGCACGACCGAAAGCTTGGTGCCGGCGCCCTCGACCAGCTCGATCAGGCGTTTGAGAGCAACCAGCGTATTCCGGCTCAAATCATGAGCATCGTCCACGAACAAGACCACCGGTTTCTTGCGCTTCTTCACCAAATTGCGCAGCGCGCGGTCGCGCAGTTCGCCCGATTTCGGGATCTTCAAGTCCTTCTCCGAGGAGAGGTCGCAGAAGAGCGCGGTAATCAGCGTACCGAGAGCGACGCGGTTCTTCTCGACGGAGATCGAAGTGGCGACAACCACGCGATCTTCTTTGCCGAGAGTCTCCTGCAACTGCGATAAAGCCGCGGTCTTGCCGGCGCCGATGACACCGCTCAACACAACCAGATTGCCGTTGTAGATGGCGTGCTTGACGTTTCGCAGCAGGTCTTTGTGATGCGCGGTCTCGTAATAGCCGGCTGATCGCAACGAGCGAACCAGACCATAATACTCCATCGCCTCAGTCCGCATGATTCCCCCCGGGTTCGCGGCTCCGTTGCCGGAAATAGCCGCGGACGCAGTCGATGATCGTGCGGCGATCGAGCGTCTCGGCCAGAATGTGGTCGATATAGGCGCGGTCCTCCTTGCTCAACCGGGCCAGCGGCGTCGCCAGATAATCGGCAATCGCGAGCTTGGCCGCGAGCACGGTAGGGAATCGAAATTCCTGGAACGGGTCGGGGTCCTTGAACGGGATCGACGGCGTCGACGCCAACGGACCAAACGGAGTCGGCTCGACAGTTCCAGAGAGCGCCGCCCGTGGCAAGCCAAGTGTGGCGGCCAACGCTTCGATCCGGTCCGCCCGCTCCTCTGTCTTCGTCTTCTTGAAACTCCGGTAGCGATGCAGCGGAATCGGGCCGTCGATCGGGCCGTAAGGTCCGAGGCGCTTCCCGTCATGCTCGACAAACAATTCCTGATCGAAGAGGCCCCACCATAAGGTGACCGTTTCGCCGGCGAGGTCCGGATCCACCTCGTACAGGACGCCGCCAGTCTGAACGCGGGCGTCGACGCCGACCTTGCGCCGTTCCGGCTCACGCGCGAAGGCGCAGAACCGTTCCCACGAGCACATGCTCCGATATCCCTCGGCCGGCAAGTTCGCGATCCAATCCTCTGATCGCGAATGAGCCTCGGCCCGATGGCGCTGATCATTGTATTGAACGAGGTAGCGCCGGAGCCAGAGATTGGCCTCGGCTTCGTTCTCCGGCTGATGGAAATGGTATAGCGTCTCATGCGCTTCCTTGACCGTTCGAAACGGACGCTCGACCTTGCCCTTGGATCGGGCTGTAACGCGCCTGCCGTCGGAATCCTTGGGCATGTGAACCCTCGCGTCGACGCCGAGCTGGCTCATGACGTCGCGATAGACGCGGGATTTACTGATCGGGCCACTATCGGCATAGATCATCTTCGGGACGCCCTGAAGCACCAGACCCGGCTCTTCCTTGGGCGCCATGGCATTGAAAAGAAATCGTAATCCAGCGGCGGCATCCTCGCCATAGACGCACCGGTACTCCTGGTAGGTCGCGCCGCTTCGATCGTCGACCACGCTGAACAGCATCAAGGTCGGCGCCCCGCGACCTTCCTCGATCCACAACGGCGCCGGCACGTGTTTGAGGTCCGAGGGCGACGCGTCGAACTGCCAGCAGTCGTTGCTGTGCTCGGCCTGGAAGCGAACCGCCACCGGCGGTTGCCTCAGCCTGGTGTCATCATATCCCCAGGCCCGGAGATACCGATTGACGGTGGTCTTCGTCAGCATGCTCGCCGGGGGCCGGACCAATCCTTGCGGGGTCTCCACGCCGTAATCGACGAGGATCTCGAGCGCGCGGTTGGTCGAAAGATGGCGGCCCTTGTTATTGGACGTGCGAACCTTGAGTGCGGCGATGATCTCGCAATACCGCTCCATGTCATCGCGTTCGACCTTTCGTGGCTTGCCTTGATCCCGCCGGTGCAGCGATCGCGGCCTGAACTGATCGCGGAGCGCGCGATAGATCGTGTCCGTGGAAACGCCATGCAAGTGGGCGCAGTCCTCGATCAGATGCAGGCGTGCCTCAGAGCGTGGCGGCAACTCCTCGAGCCTCCGGCGCAGCAGGACCAGCGTCTCGCCGGACGGTCGTTTGCGCCGCATGTCAGGCGTTCGCCTCAGCTGAGGTCGCTTTCCCCTGGTGCTGGCCGAGCACCTTGATCCCATCAGGCCGCAACCCGCCTTTCGGGTCGACGTGCCGATATAGCGTCTGCCGAGTGACGCCGAGCTCTTCGCAAAGCTCCGCGACATTCGTCTCGGGCCTTCCCATGGCGGCCTGCGCCAGGCGGAGTTTACTCGCCGTCATCTTGAATCGGCGCCCGCCGTTCCTCCCACGGGCGCGAGCCGACGCGAGGCCCGCCTTCGTGCGCTCGACGATGAGTTCATGCTCGAATTCAGCCAGGGCGGCGAAAAAACCGAACATGAGCCGGCCATTCGCCGTTGTCGTGTCGATCGAGGAGCCCTCGCCGGCGAGAACCTTGAGGCCAGCCTCCAGCTTGATCAGATCGTGGATGAGATTGACCAAATGGTGGAGGTTGCGGCCGAGCCGGTCCAGCTTCCAGATGACGAGCGTATCGCCTTCGCGCAAACTCTTCAGGCAAGCCTCAAGACCTGGACGATCGTCGCGGCGCCCCGAGGCAAAGTCCTCATAGAGCCGCGAGGGCTCAACGCCCGCGGCGGCGAGGGCGTCGCGCTGCAGGTCGAGAACCTGCGAGCCATCCGCCTTGGAGACGCGCATGTAGCCAATCAACATGTCACGCAAACGACCTATTGAGTGACAGACACGATCCTGCCGGATTATGCCGGATAACCTGTCACAATACCCGTCACTCTCTCTATGCTCTATAAAGGTATCAAGACGTTCTTTGCGTGATCGACCCTTCAGCCTCGGTCAGTTGCAATGAGCGTGGTCCCGCTGCGCACGATTGCAATCCCGTTGCAATGATTCTGGGTCAAGTTGCAATGAATGTGGGCCGGAGCGCCGGCGCTAGTTGCAATCAATGTGGGTCCGGCCCCCGATGATTGCGATCCCGGCTGCGGATAATTGCGGTCCATTACAGCTAAGCAAGCGGCTCGGATCG
>PLUZ01000081.1 GCA_003162995.1 Methylocapsa sp.
GCGCGGAGCTTGGCGAAATCCCGGAAGCCCGGATCAAAGCTTGAATCGTCCGCCAAGGCATCGAAGGACTTGATCGCCGCCTGCGGATCGCTCACCGCAAGCTCGCCAGCGGCGCGCAACCGCGCAAGGCTCGNNTGCCATCGCGCGCCAATTGCACGGCGGCTTCAAACTTCGTGTTCGCCGCTTCCGCCGCCTGGTCCCGGTAATATTCATAGGCGCGCCAGGCTCCGGTCCCGGCCACGACGAGAACGGCCAAGCCTATAAACACATAGCGATATCTGGTCCAAATCCCGATGATTCGGTCACGCCGGACATCTTCATCGACTTCGCGGAAAAACTCGGTCATCTCGGTCACTTAGGGTCAAGGAAGGTGGCGATGGGCATCGCATGAATAGCGCGCCAATGGAAGCTCTTTCCGGCGGACCGCCAATGCTCCGCTGCTGCTGGCGGCGTGGCGTGAGCTGGACGCCACAGGGTGGTTTCACTCCCACTCGATTGTTTCACCGCTCTTAAACACACTGTTTCTATTGAAGAAAATTCCATGGATTATCGCTTTTCCCGGCACACACGCCGTCAGAAATTTCGGCTATTGATTTCATTAGGGAAAAATCCGCCTCCGCGAAAAACATCATTTCGCCTCCAATCGCCATCTATCGCCATTTTGGCAGCGACCGTGCTCGCTATGCCATGTCGGAAAAACGCGCCAAAAGCGGTCGAAAAATACCGTCAGAAACTCAAAAACCCAAATAATATAAACAAGTTCTTCAAAGGTCTCCCGAGACCTAAGACTCGCGCCGATCTCGACGGCCCAAACAACAATCACGACGATGCCAATAGCCGTTGGCCACGCCGTCATTCGGCGATAGCCGGCAGGATGAAAGCGACGAGTGAGAGGAAGCACGCAGGTCTTCCACACGTTCCGCCACCGCTGTCCATCATGCCATCTTGCCCCGTAAGCTGTCCGCGAGCGCCGAAAGCGCATTGGCAAGTTGTATCGCGGTTTCCGGCGATGGCAGCGGTATTTTGAGGTTTTGCACGCCGGTGACCGGATCGCGCTCAATCCATGGATGCGCCGTAGCGTCGGGATCGTTGCCAGCCGACAGAGCTGCAATAAACTGCGTACCGACCTGCACCAAGGCTTGCCACGGATCGGCACCTGTATCGCGCGATGGTGCTCCGACCCCATCGGTCCGCGTGATCGCAATCTCGCCAGCGCCAATGTTTACATCCGCATTTACATCTTCCACGGACCCGGCGTCGCCAGCAGCGATGACATTCCTCACTTCCTCAGCCGGGGTCACGGCCTCGCCCTCACCCATATGCCCTGTGACGTTTTCTACGTCCTTCATGAAGCGGTTGAGGCGCGAGCCGCCGAGCGAAATCTCGCCGCTGGCGCCGTCGAGAATTCCTGCCGACAAGGAGCGTTTGAATGCCAGCACCGAAAGCATGCCCTCCTCGATGGTGCCCTTCGCCACGAAATTGATGATCCGCACTGGCCGCTTCTGGCCCATGCGGTGAATGCGCGCGATGCGCTGCTCGAGGACCGCCGGGTTCCACGGCAAGTCCATGTTCACCAGGGTCGAAGCATGCTGCAGATTGAGGCCGGTGCTGCCGGCATCGGTGGACAGGAATACGCGGCAGCTGGGGTCGTCACGAAACCGCTCGACCAGCGCCGGCCGTTTTTCCGACGGCACGCCGCCGTCGAAGCTGACATAGCCCAGCCCTCGCGCCTCGAGGCGGCGGATGAGAATGTCGTGAGTCCGCGTCCATTGCGAAAACACCACTGCCTTGGCGTCAGGCTCGGCGAACAAATCCTCGAACAGCGCCGCCAATTCATCGGCTTTGACGCCATGATCGGTTTCCTGGTCCAGCAGATAGGTGCTGTTGCACGACATGCGCATGTTCTGCAGGGCACAGGTCATCCGCCGCTGATCCTTGTCCGACAGGAACCTCGTCCTGCGCCAGCGCTGCACGATTTTCGCCACCACATCGGCGTTTTCCTGGTGATAGAGCATCTGCATCTCGGTCATCGGCACCAGTAGGTTCTGGTCGGTCCGGCTGGGCAGTTGCTGTAGCACCTCGGATTTGCGCCGGCGCATCATCACCGGCGCCAGCGTCTGGCCGATCTTCTCCAGTCCGGTATAGCCGGTGACGCGCCCAGCTTCGTCCTTGACCTGATGCTCGTGCAGCAGCCTCCAGGTTGGCCCCAACCGATGCTGATCGACAAACTGGACAATGGAGATCAGCTCTTCCAGCTTGTTCTCCAGGGGCGTTCCGGTCAGCACGATCGCGTATGGGCTATCGACGCGTTTCAAGGCACGCGCCGCAATGGTGTTCCAGTTTTTCACCCGTTGCGCCTCATCGACGATTACCAGATCGGGCGCCCAGGCGGTGATCAGGTCGAGATCAGGATTGAGTTTCTCGTAGTTCGTGATCTTGCAGAAATCGTCGAGGGCATAGTCCTTCTGCCGCTGCGCCCGACCGCCGTTGATGACGCGCGCCGCCTGTTCGCCCTGGCGCCCCGAGAAACGCATGATCTCGCTCTGCCACTGGTATTTGAGCGAGGTCGGGCAGATCACCAGCACTTTCGAGACACCAAAATGCCGTGCCAGTATTTCCATCGCGGCGATCGTCTGTATGGTCTTGCCGAGGCCCATATCGTCGCCGATGAGTGCCCGGCCGGCCCGTACCGCGAACAGCGCGCCCTCCGCCTGATAGCGATAGATCGGCGTCTTCAGAAGGGCCAGCAGCTTGGGATCGGCGGCGCCGAGCGGGAACAACTGC
>PLUZ01000407.1 GCA_003162995.1 Methylocapsa sp.
TCACCCGCCAGCGCTTCCGCCGACATTGTCTTGCCCGACCCAGGTGGGCCGACGAACAGGATGCGCCGGTTGGGCGTCTTGCCATGTTCGCGCAACCAATCGCGCTTGCGTTGCTGGCGCAGGATATCCGAGAACCGCGCAACGAGCTGGTCGTTGAGTATGACGTGCTTGAACCTGTAACGGGGCTCACGCAGCTCCAGCAGACCTTCAAGGCTGCCTCGCGGATGCGCGAACGCAATCGGCACCGATGCACCGCGTGAATTCTTGGCGCGGGCCTTGTCAATTTCCGCGCGCATTTCCTGCGCGGTTTCGCGCCGTCCCTGCCGCGCTTCAGATGCAGCAACTTGCAGGGCGATCGAGAAGAACGCGTCTTCATCACCTTCTGCGCGGCTGCTGGAGTGACCCAACGCGGTCTGAATCGACTTGAAGTCTCGCCCGAGCTCGATCAGCTTCGAAGCATAATAATGGCGCAACGCATAAGGGGTGTACCGGGCCTTCTGAACGGATTTCCCATCCTTGTCCTCTGCCTGATCGACAAGCCCGGCCTCTTTCATCAACGGTTGCCACGCGCTGATTGTGAAGTTAGTTAGCGCCACCGGCTTTCCGCTCTCGGTCGGGAATACGAGACCTAAGGAAGAGTCGGGGCATCGTTCCTGCCATTCAAAGATCATGTCCGTGACAAGTGTCGGCACATAGATCGTTCGACGCCCGGCTTTCGATTTGACCGGGCCGATAATGCCCGTGCGATCAGCTCGCTGCCGGACGAGTATTCGACCATCTGAAAGGTTCGACCAGGGAAGTCCCCGGTATTCCGAAGGCCGCATCCCGGAGAAACCTGCAAGGTAAATCATTGGCCGATACCGGGCCCAGCACTTCTCCACATAAGCGTTCTTCCTGCCCATCCGGTCGGCCGCCGCGTATATATCTCTCATTTCTTGATCGGTTGGGATGGTGACTTCGCCATCCTCGTCTTCATACCGGCCGCCTGCCTTGATGGTCGCACCGGCCGCAGGGTCATCTCGGATAAAACCCTGCTGCTTCATTTCGATTATGACCGAGTGAAACGAGGACAAGGTTCGACGAGCGAGATCGCGTGTTTTGTGCTCAAGCAGCCAGTTGCGGAACTGGATCACGTCAGACGGCGCCAGCTCGTGAAGCCGCTTGCTCCAAACGTACTCTTTCATGACACGGGCGCGGCGCCGATATTCCTTGAATGTTTCCGGCTCTACACGCTCGCGGCCATCCCTGCCGATCTTCTCGCAAATGTCGATCCATCGATCGATAGACTCGGAAACCGAGAGGGTTTGGCCCGACGGAGCCTCGCGCAAGCTGCCCAGGTTTTCGATAAAGTCCCGAGCCGCTTTCATGGTGTCGAATTGGGAGTAACCGTAACCAGATGACCGCTCTTTTGAAGCGTAACGTACCTGGTATGCTGTACCTGTTTTCCCTGTAATCTTTCTTATGTTTGCCATTATTCTAAGCTTAGCAATGTCAGATTCCACAACGCAACAGAAATATTACATTATGAACGATGACGCTCGTTCTCGTGGAGCCTTTTCCGAAGCCGCCTGTCGGCGTGCTCTTGAGATACTTCGCCGCGCAAATATAGCTCGCAATTGCGCTCCGCTTCGACCTGTCTGTTGAAATAAGCACTCAACAGCGCTTGTCGCTCGATTTTAAGCCGTCCCTCGATCGGATCGATGAACCAGGGTAGCTTGCGATTTCCTTTAGCGTCCATATCTGAGGAGCGCTTTATCTGCCGCGGAGTCAGGTGAATATTCAACTCGGCTAGAACCTGCCGGGCTTCCTCAAGATCGAGATAGTGAGGTCTTTGGCTGACAAAGCCCGGCTTGCCGGATGGGCTGCCTTTCGGTAGCCGGTCATCGCGGTGTTCTTGCCTCTCAGTGTCTTCCCAATCTGCTTCCGTCACGTTGCTTTCGGCGATCCTTGCGCCAAGTATTCCAATACTTAATTATAAACCAATATTCATAATTATCCAATTTTTGGACGGCCCGGTGGATTCTGACGCGAAGTGCAACACTTGGGGCGCTCGGGCTCACCAAGGAAAGATCGGATTTTCCTTCCCTCTCCGCCGCCTTCCGCTACATTTCGAGATGCGAAGGCGGCTCCGGGGAAAGGAAAATCGAGTAGGCTCAAAGCGCTGGAGTGTTGCACTTCGCGTCAGAATTCAGGCCCTACGCTTGTCCGAATTTTATTGACTTTATGTTGTCAGATATGACAACATATAATGGATGACACGCAAGACCCGGCCGATTGCATGGATCAAAGCGGCCCGAAAAGATTTTGAGGAATTCCCATCAGGGGCGCGGCAGGATTTGGCCCGCGCCCTGACCGTCGTTGCCGAGGGCGGACACCCGGACATTGCGAAGCCGCTGACCGGCTTTGGGTCCGGCGTGCTGGAGCTGGCGTTGAAGCATCGAGGGGATGCCTTCCGCGTCGTGTACGCACTGCAAATGGGAGACGACATCTGGATTGTGCATGCGTTCCAGAAGAAATCGAAAAGCGGGATCAGCACGCCAAAAGCCGAAATTGACATGATCCGCGAACGGATCAAACGACTAAAGGAGGCTCTACGATGAGCGACGATTTTGAACTGGTACGTGGGAGCGGCAATGTCTTCCGTGACTTCGACATGCCAAACCCCGATCTTGAGCAACTGCGCGCCATCCTGGTGGCGCAGATTATTAAAGCTTTAGACCGCAAGCGCCTGACGGTCCGCAAGGCTGCGGAACTGACGGGTATTGCCGCCGCCGATTTCTCCCGGATTCGGAACGCGAACATCGGGCGGTTCACGGTTGACCGCCTGATGACGGTCCTGGGCCGTTTGGACCAGCGCGTCGACGTAAACGTGAAAGTGCGGCCGAATGTAAAACGGGCAAGCCCTGTCTCATCTCATAGATGAGAGCACTCGGCAGGCATTACCCCATCGAAGATGTTGTCGTGGGCTGCCTGGGTCTGCGGGCATGCTGCCGTTCAATCCGGCTCGTGCCGATCGCGCTGTCGGGTACGGCCGCCGTCATCATCGCCTCTGTCTCGTTTTTTGTAAGTTCCATCGGCTTTGCGTTCCGCCGCCGACCGTCTGGCGCGCCAGTCCCGCCGGGTTGATTTTTCGGTGGTCGGTGTACGGTCGGCTCCATTTTCTTGGTTCTTATCGGCCTTCTGTTCGTTGACTTCGGGCGGTGTGGTTCCCGAGGCGGCGTCGCGGAACTGGTCGCGATGAGTTTTCTGGTGGTCGGCCTTGTCTTGCTCGGATTCTATACTCGCGAATTCCTGGCGATAATCCGACCAGACCTTCTGACGATCAGCGGCGAGCTGCCGCCAGACCGTCTTCTGTGCGGCAACCTCGGAAGCGTGACGGGCTTTCATGGATTCCCGGTTCTTCTGGAACTCCTGTGAGAGTTTCGCCAGTACGACCCGACGCGACGCCTTCAGGGTTGCCGCTCTTTCATTGCGGCTCTGCGCCTGTCGTTGCCACAGGGCCTGCTTCTGGGTCTGTTGCTGCTGCTGGAACTGCTTCCGGCGTTCGGCGGGGCTGATCATCAGCTTGAACAGGTTGGCAAGGCCGCCCCGCTCTCTCAGGGCCGCATAGTGAAGGCGCACGGCGTTGCCAATCGCGCCAAGGAAGGCGCTTTCACGAGCGCTGAAGAGGCGGCGCTGGGCGAACTGTGTGCGCCCGAGTTGCTTCCACTCGGCACTTTCCTGGAGGTCGTGAAGCGCCTGCTCGGTATAGGGATGCGGCGGTCTCTTCCGTTTGCTTTTCCAGATCGCATCGATGAACGGCTGATATCGGTCGTTCACAGCCTTGCGGTCGGCTGTATAGCTGTTCCACAGTTTCTCGGCCTCAGTGCTGCGCCCCTTAAACGCGTTGCTCTGGGCTGCCTTCAGTTTCTCGACGTGGGCGGCGTAAGCGGTCCTGATCTCGGCGGCGCGCTGTTTTGCTTTTTCTCCGTTGAGCGTCCGGGTGGCCTGCCATTCCTCTCTGGTTTTCGCGTTGGCGGACCGCTTCGGCGGCTTGATGCCGTTGTCGAGGGCGTGGAATTTCGCGCGCCGCGCGGGGCTGCGAATAACGCCCTGGGTCACCTCGTAGTCGTCGGCCCAACGGTNNAGTTTGTGGGCGTCGTTCGACAGGGACACAGCCTGCCCGGTTTCAGGGTTGACCAGATTGACGATGACATGGACATGCTTGTGGGGCCGGTCGGTATGTTCGACGATGATCGCCTGATGGTTCTCCATGCCGAGGGCGCGCAAGGCGTCGGCGGCGGTCTCGCGCATATGCGCGGCGTCAGGGTTGTCGGCCTCGTGCCAGTTGAGCGTAAACGCGTAAACCGGCTTGGTCAGCTTGCGCCCCGTCGCCTTGGCGCCGGACCGCTTCTTCAACTCATCGGCCGCATCACACAGCGCTTTCATTTCACGCCACGCCCGGTGCGGATCGTCGGTCGCCAGATTACGCAGGTCCACGAAACCGACGCGTTCGGATGTTTGGGCGCCTTTGTCGTGCAGGACATACACAAGCGCGCCCTTGAAGGACGTCCCGCGCCCCTTGGTGGCTCTACCCTTCGCCCAGTTCATCGGAGGCCCGCCCTGGCGCGTCCATACGCCTGAGCAGGCTGCGCAACTCGTCCAGCGTCGCCTCGATGTTGCGCGCGCGGAATGTGTCGCCGGTCGTGTTGCAAGCGCGGGCGATCTGGTTGAGGTTCGAGCCGATCCGGGCGAGATCGTGCCGATCGATCGCGCTTAACGTGCGCGACCGGCGAACAAGGATTGTGCCTGACAGGGCCTGCTCCCGGAGGAAGTCGGACAGCGGGATGTTGTGTTCTGCAGCGCGGCCCTCGATGGTCGCCAGCTCGTCCTGCCGCACGCGGGCCGAAATGAGCAGCTTGCGCTTTTCGGAGTCGGTTTTTCGAGGCCTGCCGCCCGTTGAACAAGAAGGCCGCGCAAAGTTCAGACCGACCCACGACCGTCCTGAGACTACGCCGTCCCGCGCTCACCACGGAGGCGCCTTTCCCGGCTTCATGTGGCTGAATAGGCGGTGAGCAACGTTTGAACGACAATCAAATTCGCCACAAACTCGCACAGGTCGAGACAGACCGATTCGGAGAATGGCGGATTTATGCGGGTTTCAACGGGCTGGATTTTTGTGGCGAATTTCGTCGAATTTGCCGATTTGTTTCTATAATATTTAGCTAAGTATTTGATTTAAAAATGGTCGGAGTGACAAGATTTGAACTTGCGGCCCCTTGCACCCCTGCGCTGAGACCACACAAAGGGAGAATCTAACTTTCGCGTTCTTCATGTACGTGAAAGTTAGAGTCCACGTCGCCGCGAAACCGGCCATAGACGGGACTTTCGTAAGAGGGTTTAAACGCCCCCGGCTCTGGCCCGCCGCTTCGTCGAATGCCTGCCGGTCTACCTCATCGCTCATTCGATCGCTCCTACATTAACCAGGATTCTCAAGACAGAGGAAGGTGGCGCCGGAAGTCTGGGATGCGTCCAATCCGACGCGCGGTTCCCTCATCAACAATATTTCCGCCTCGGTCAGGGGCGGCAAGACCGGCGGCACCGATCATCTGCTGCCGTTGTGCCTGCCGGAGACCCTATCCATCCTCGATCTCGACGAGGACATTCTGACCAAGTTGTGCCGTTGGGGGACAGGTTATGTCGCCCATGTCCTTCGGGAAACTCGGCGCCCGTCGTCCACGGCGGGCCTGTGATGAAGGGGTGGATCCTTTTGCATCTCGAAAACTCGCGCAGTACCGCCTTGTTGCTGGAGACCTGCCGTGCGCGCGAACACCGGGTCGATCTGGACCGCCCCAAGGACTGTCTGGCAAAGATTCGAGGAGACCGCTCGCCAAAGGCGGGTGCCACATGATGGGGCGAGCGGCGCCCCTGCCACGGGCGTGGCGGATTTATGCTGTCAGCAATTTCATCAGCCAGATCGGCACCTGGATGCAGTCGACGGCGCAGGCATGGCTGGTCCTCGAGCTGACGGGCTCGTCGGAGTTGCTCGGTCTGTTGGTCGCAATCCAATACTTTCCGGCAGTCCTGTTGGCTATACCGGCAGGGAAAGTGGCGGATCAGTGGGGCAGACGAAACCTCTTGCTGAGCGGCCAGGCCACGATGGCCATACTGGCTGGAGGGCTGGCGGCCATCGTGGCGGCGGGTAACGCCACGTATCCCGTTCTGGCGGGCTTTGCGTTGCTGCTCGGCGTCGGCAACGCCCTGTCGCAGCCGGCCCGCATAGCCATGGCCGCGACTTTGGCTGGTGGAGAGGGCGCTGGAGCTCACGGGCGGGTCAGAGCGGCCGGGATGGCGACACTGTCCTTCAATCTTGCGCGTATCCTGGGGCCGGCGCTGGCGGGCCTCGCGATCGCCGGATATGGTCCGACTTTCGCCTTTGCGGTCAACGCCGTCTCCTACCTCCCGCTGCTTCTGTTTCTTGCCGGCATGGACGCGGATGACCGGGCCTCGTCGAGCCAGCGCGGCACCGGCCGTGCGGCATTCGATCTGTTATGGACCAATGTGTCTACGCGGATTCCCTTGCTTACAGTGGCCGTGGCCGGCGTGTTCGCGATCAATGTGCAAACCCTCGTACCTGCCTATGCGCGGCTCGGACTCGGGCTCGATGCTGGCGGCTTCGGTTTACTGATGGNNGGGGCCTGTGTTGGAGGATTTCTGCAATGGCGGCGGCCCGCCGTTTCGATCTGGCGTTCGCTTGCCGCGGCAGCGGGGCTAGGCTTATGCCTTGCCGCGCTGTCAGCGACTCATCATTTTCCGCTGGCCTCCCTTATCCTGCTGGGATTTGGTATTTGCTCGGCAACTGTGCTTTCCTCGGCTTCGGCTGCGGTTCAGCGTTTCATTCCCGATCATTTGCGCAATGCCGCCGCCGCCTTGCAGGTGACGATTGTGCTCGGAACCAATCCTTTGGGAAGCGCTCTGACAGGGTGGATGATCGAACTTTTTGGCCCGAATGGCGGCAGTGCGGTGCTCGGCGCCGCTACCCTCGCTGCCGTCCTGGCTCTCACGTTTACCCATCGTCTCCATGCTGTCGGTGCGCCGAATTCAGTCATACGGTTTCCGGCAAATTGACTCGGCATTGACAGGGGATTCACGCGGCCTTGCGAAGAAGATGGCTGGCGCGCCATGAGTCGGGGGATTGGGACACAGCGGCGACGGTCAACAGGCATTTGAGTGTGGATGAATTAGCGGAGCGATAAGTGGGGTGTAGCGACGCCACCGCATCGTGGCATTTCCAGGTGATGTGGCTTTTGGCGCGTGGCCACACGGTTTCGCAAGTGTCGACGATGACGGCATTCGGCGAGCGATAGTTCGAGCAATTGCTCGCGCGTTACAATGCCGCAGGACCCGATGCACTGGGCGATTTGCGTTGTCCCAATGGTGCATCGGCGACGTTCTGGAGGGCGGGGCTCCCCGAGAGCGATTTCCTCAACATCGAAAGGTCGTAGCGCGATATTGAGGGTAGCGCTCCTCCGCTACCACACGCT
>PLUZ01000192.1 GCA_003162995.1 Methylocapsa sp.
AGTGCAACTGCTGGCGCGCCCGGCGAATCGCGGTTGAAACTGGTTCGACATTACAGATTCCAACAAAGCAAGCGACACCGTTCGCTCATCGAACCGAATGCAGCGAAGAAGGAGCGGAATAGGCCTTGCGGCCGTCTTCGTCTGCTTATAAGCCCTTGGAGCGCTTACCTTTCCCGTGAAATTATAGGATCGAAAAGGAATCGCTCCAGAGTCATCCGCGTCAATGAGAGCCAACTGCCCATGCGGTCCTTGGACGATTTTGCTTGCCGCAAATTGGCGGAACTCGATCGCGCCTGTCTGCGACGCACGCTCGCCGAGAGCCTCCGCGAGGATGGCCCATGGGTCACGCGCGAAGGCCGCCGCCTGCTTTCCTTCTCCTGCAATGATTATCTCAACCTTTCCCACCACCCATCACTCAAGGAAGCCGCCACGGCCGCAATCGGCCAATATGGCGTGGGCGCCGCCGCTTCGCGCCTCATCACCGGCAATCACCCCTTATTTCGTGAGCTTGAGACGCGGCTCGCACGACTCAAGGGGACCGAAGCCGCCTGTGTGTTCGGTTCCGGCTATCTCGCCAATAGCGGCATCATCCCGGCGCTCGCGGGCGCGCAGGATCTGGTTTTGATCGACGAACTCGCGCACGCGTGCCTATGGGCCGGAACAAAATTGTCGCCCGCCCAAACGCTGGTCTTCCGCCACAATGACGTTGCCCATGCACGGTCTTTGCTCGCTCTTAATCGTGCGCGCTTTCGCCATGCCTTGCTCGTCACCGACGGGGTTTTTTCCATGGACGGCGATCTTGCGCCCCTTTGCGATCTAGGAGAACTCTGCACCGCCTTCGATACCTGGCTGATGACCGATGACGCGCATGGCTTGGGAGTCATCGGCGGTGGCCGCGGCTCGGCTTTCGCCGCTGGTCCCGGCGCTCATGTACCATTGCAAATGGGGACCTTGTCCAAGGCGATTGGCGGCTATGGCGGATATTTGTGCGCCTCGCGGCCCGTCATCGATTTGATGAAAACGCGAGCGCGCACTCTGATTTATTCGACCGCCCTGCCCCCGGCGATGGCGGCGGCGGCGATCGCCGCCTTAACAATCATCGAAACCGAGCCTGAACTGACCGCGAAACCTCTCGCCAAGGCACGGGCTTTCACCACCCGTCTTGGCCTTCCCGAGGCGCAAAGCCCGATTGTCCCGCTCGTTCTCGGCGAGCCGGAATCGGCATTGCAAGCTTCAAACAAACTGGCGGCGGAAGGTTTCCTTGTTACCCCGATCCGTCCGCCAACGGTCCCCGTGGGCACGGCGCGGTTGCGCTTCGCTTTCACCGCCATGCATCCCGACGAAGAAATCGCCCGCCTCGCCGATGCCGTGCGTCTTCTGATCGCAGGTACGCCCGCGCGCCTAGATACGCCCCAGGAAACGCTCAAAGGAACACCCAAGTGTCCGCCGTCTTCATAACCGGCACCGGGACCGATGTCGGCAAGACTTTTGTCGCCGCCGGCCTCATCCGCTGCTTCCGCGCGCTAAGACAACCGGTCAACGCCCTGAAACCTCTTGTGAGCGGCTTCGACCCGGCGGCGCCTTCGGGAAGCGATCCGGCCGTTCTTCTCGAGGCGTTAGGCCGCGAAGTCAAACCGGAGGAACTGCACCTGATCTCGCCATGGCGGTTTCGTGCCCCCCTTTCTCCGGACATGGCCGCGCGGGTAGAGGACAGAGCGATTGATTTTGCAAGCGTCGTCGATTTTTGCCGCGCGGCCATCGCCGAAAACAGCGGCACTCTTTTGATCGAAGGAATCGGCGGCATCATGGTCCCGCTCGACAAATGCCACACCGTGCTCGACTTGATGGTTGCGCTCCGTCTGCCTTTGATCCTCGTCGCCGGCAGCTATGTGGGGACGCTCAGCCATGTGCTTTGCGCGAAGGATGTCATCATGCGCCACGGGCTTGATCTGTGCGCGATCGTCGTCAGCGAGACGGAGAATGCCCCGGTTTCCTTCGAAGCAACCCTGGCGACGCTCGCCAATTTCACGAATGCTCCCGTGCTTGGTTTGCGGCGTCAAGCTCCGGGCGCACAAAACGACGCTGTTTTTCAGCATTTGGCGGAGCTGATTGGCTGAACGCGCCTTCCGCCGGCGTCAAGGGAACGGCGGACAGTCCATCCCGCCGGATCGGGTGGCCCCAATTCGTTTAATTCTACTCGCTTTTGACTGTCTTTGTGGCGGTGGCAGCGGGCTTTTTGATTCCCAGGCGTTTTTGGGCGGTCCCCTCATTGTGCGAGACCGCGCGTTCAAGTTCGCCCTGCAGATCCTGGAGCTCCGTCTTGCTTCTGGGTTTGGGCCGCTCGGGATCGGTTCCCGTCACCGGTTGATAAGCGAGACTGTCCGGCGGCGGCCGCGTATCGCGCACGAAATCCTTCGCCTCCGGGACGTCGGCCCATATTTTCGTGCTCATCAATGTGTCAAGCGGCGAGCCACTTGTCTTCGCTTGCTGCGCTTGCGCAAACGAACCAAATGCAAGACACATCCCAGCAATCACGGCTGCCATCCCGTACCGGATGTGAATAAAAAAAAGCAGGTTCCGTTTCATTTCTACGTGCGAGTGCTAGAGCTTTGATTTGTTGCCTATCGGCACAATCCAAGTTTATTGTGTCGGAACCGCGACGAAACAATTTGCGGATGCAGGGTTTGGCGATTCCTGACGTGGCTTCACAGTATCGTGAGAGAGCTTGGCTGTTCGTGAAGGTTCCATATCGTGTCAACCACCTCTTCTCTCCCTGCCTGATCCGCACAAAAACGCGGAAAATTCAATGAGCACGACAAAAATCCCGGACTTGGAAGCCGAAAGCGCCAAGCGCAAGCTCCAGGCGCAAAAAGCCAAAATCACTACACGGGCCAAGGCAGGTGCATCGCCAACACCTGTTACACCTAGGCGCGCCAAGCCATCCGTTGCGGCAGCCAGCCCTGACGGCAAAGCCGTCCCGGTGCCGGACCTGGCCGGAGATCGCCGCGCTACGGCCGCTCCCTCGCGAAAGGCGCCGAATGATTCGCACGAGAACGAGGGCCAAGCCAGACCCGACTTCGAACGTTTATCACATAATTTGGCGCGTCTCCTGGAACAAGCCGGCAGGGCGTTCGCCGCCTATTTCAAGCCTGCAGAGGACGGCGGCAAGACCGATGTTTCCGTTGAACTGACCGATGCATTTCGTTCGTTTGGCCGCATCGCCGAACATTGGTTGAGCGATCCATCCCGGAGCCTCGAAGCGCAGTCCTCCTTGACGGTTAAGTTCCTGGGGCTCATGGCCCATAGCTTGCGCCGGATGTCCGGCGAACAGGAAAATCCGTTTGTGCCGTATGAGCCTTCGGACAAAAGATTTGCCGCCCCCGAATGGCGGGAAAGTCCATTTTTCGATTTCCTGCGTCAGGCCCATTCCATTATCTCCAGTTGGGCAGAGGATCTCGTCCAGCGTTCGGGGGATGTCGATCCCCATACCCGCGACAAGGCGAGATTTTACCTGCGGCAGCTAACGAGCGCTCTCTCACCTTCGAATTTTCTCGCCACCAATCCGGAGCTCATCAAGGAAACCTGGGCGACGAGCGGCGACAATCTCGCACGTGGCGCCGCACTTTTGGCGCGGGACATGGAGGCAGGCAAAGGCACCCTCAAAATCAGCCAATGCGATACTTCCAAATTTGAACTCGGCGTCAATATTGCGACGACACCAGGAAAGGTCATTTTTCGCAATGATCTCATGGAGCTCATTCAATATGCGCCGGCGACCGATACGGTTCTCAAGAGGCCCTTGCTGATCATTCCGCCCTGGATCAATAAATTCTACATTCTCGATCTTAACCCCGAAAAAAGCTTCATCCGCTTCGCGGTTTCGCAAGGCCTCACGGTCTTCATCATCTCGTGGGTCAATCCCGACACGCGCCATCGCGACAAGGGATTCGAAGCCTATATGAGGGAAGGCATTTTTACGGCTCTCGATGCAATCGAACAGGCAACCGGTGAATCCAAGGTAACCGCAATCGGCTATTGCATCGGCGGCACCCTGCTTGCCATGACCCTTGCCTATATGGCGCTGACCGGCGACAAGCGGATTGCGAGCGCATCATTCTTCACGACCCAGACCGATTTCAGCCAGGCTGGCGATCTCCGGGTGTTCGTTGACGAAGACCGGCTGCGCGCGCTCGAGAAAAAAATGTCAGCGACCGGCTATCTCGAGGCATCGGGAATGGCTTCTGCCTTTAACATGCTCAGGCCGGAAGATCTCATCTGGTCCTTTGTCGTCAACAATTACCTAAAGGGCAAACCACCGCTTGCGTTCGACCTGCTGGCATGGAACTCGGATTCGACAAGAATGACCGCGGCCAACCATCTCACCTATTTGCGCCACTGCTATCTTGAAAACAGGCTCGCGAAGGGCAAGGCAAAGTTCGGCGGGAAGACCCTCAATCTATCGAAAGTCACCATACCCATTTATCATTTGGCAACGCGCGAGGACCATATCGCCCCGGCGAAATCCGTCTTCATCGGCGCCAAACTTCTAGGCGGCAAAGTCCGCTTTGTGCTCGCCGGTTCCGGTCACATCGCAGGTGTCGTCAATCCGGCCGGTAAGCCGAAATATCAATATTGGCGTGGCAAGGCACCGGCCGGCGAGTTCGAGGATTGGCTCGAGAACGCCACCGAACACAAAGGAAGCTGGTGGGTAGATTGGATCGAATGGATCAAACGCCAATCGCGCAAGGAAGTGCCGGCGCGGGTGCCTGGCGAAGGAGATCTGCCGCCGATCTGCGATGCGCCCGGAGACTATGTGCGGGTCCGCTATTGAGGCAAATAGCAACGCGATGGCTAGAGCGGGATGAGATTTGGNNCTCTGTTCTTTGACGCAAGCTGCCGGATCGCGCTCATAGGCATGAACGTAGTCAACGTCCATAAATGACGGATTAGGAGTCTCGTCGATGGGCCAGCCGCTCCCCAAAGCCAGATTAACCAGGATCATGAAAGGGTGTTTGTGCTCCTCTGGGGTCGGCACTTGCCAGAACTGATTGCGGTCGAAATAGAAAGTCATGAAGTCCTTTTCGACCTCAAAGCCGTAGGTGTGAAAATCGTCTTCTAGCGAGCCAGTTGGAACGAGCTTAATGTGGTCACTTCCGGGATGATTAGCACCCCAAAGATGAACCACACTGTGAAAACCGCCCGGGAACTTTCCATAGTACTCAAGCAGGTCAATTTCCACAGTCACACCAGGCGGCGATCCCCTGGGCGCTGATTCGGAAAACCAAAACGCTGGCCAGGTGCCTGGTCCCTTGGGTAATTTAATCCGCGCTTCAAAGTAGCCGTACATCTGCGCGAATCCACCATTCCACGCATCGGCGGACGCCAAGAGCCCGGAGCGCCACTTACCGTTCGCTTCCTTACGCGCTTCGATGCGCAATACGCCATCTTTTACGGTGAACGGAAAACCCGGCGTAGGGTCGGTGAATGCCGCGTCTCCAAAATCTCCCGCCCAAGGCGTGTGGGCGATCCAACGGCTGTCACCCAATATTTTCAAGGCCGAAACTTTGAGGTCATTAAAGTCCTCGGTGAATGTCGGCCGCAGACCACAAAGATCAAGCGTTTTACCAGTAGTGTCTTGTGCCTGCGCTATTCCGGCCGCCAGCGGGATGAGACAGCTGGCAAGAATCATTGCTTTGAAACGCGTCATGGGCACTTCCAATTCCTGAAACCAGATTTGGCAAATTCGTAGCGCGTGTCTGGCAGCGGCCTATAGGGCCTTGCTTGACTTTATCGTTGTTCCCAATGAGCTCAAGACACCGTATTCTGGTAAATTATTAATACAGCACAAATACGAAATTGCGGTGTTTGCCTTTATAAATCTACGCAGAACACCCAACGGGTTGTCCCATTTGATGCAAAAACAGGATCAGTCAAAAGGGGATAAAATGCCGCATAATTTGGAGCGGGCGAAGGGAATCG